>JBAUGM010000361.1:0-2494 GCA_049679725.1 Tepidisphaeraceae bacterium | reverse complement strand
GCAGTACTACAAGGCGATTGCCGCGATCCTGGACAGCGTCAGCAAACAGCCCTCCCCGACACAAGGCGCTTCGTGGTTGGTCGGCAAGGTACGGGTCATCGAGCAGTTGCCGATCGTGAACGTCGATCCAGCGCTTCTGGAATGGGGCAATATGGTTTCCGATGCGCTGAGCCGCGCCGCCCAGGAGTTGGCCCTCGGACAGAACAGGGCGATGGTCGCCGCCCAGGGCATCGCCTCCCCCGTAGGCGCGTACACCTCGTACGGCACGGTCGGGGAAGGCCACGGCAATGCGCAGGCGATGGCGGACCGTCGCAACGCGCAACAGCAGCGTCGTCAGGCTTCTCAAGCAGAGCGCGGCGCCGCCGCCGAACGCGCCTTCGCCATCGTCAACCCGATCCTGCCCACGCGCGGCAAGATCCGCGCCCAGATGAGTCAGAAGTACGGTGTGGAGTTCTGATGCTCAATCACGCGTGGATCACGCATTCGTCGCAACGCTTGCCGCCAAACTCATGCGGATCGCGTTCCCGCTGATGCCGGCTTGCATGTGACGTCCGAGCGATCGAAGCGTATGATATCGGCATGGCGACTCCCGACATGTCCGACACCACGACCCGCGGCGTTCGCGTCGGGGCCACGGCGTTTTTTCTGCCGGACCAGTCTGATCCGGACGACCGCAAATACCTCTTCGGCTACAACATCGTCATCGGCAACTACGGCGACGTCCCCGTCCAACTGCTCAAGCGCCACTGGGTCATCATCGACGGCCTCGGCCGGCGCGAAGACGTCGAGGGCGACGGCGTGGTGGGGCAGACGCCGCGGCTGGAGCCGGGCGAGGCGTTCAAGTACCAGAGCTTCTGCCCGCTGAAGACGCCTTGGGGGACGATGGAGGGGAGCTACACGATGCGCACGGACGACGGCGCAGAGTTCGACGTGCACATCGGCCGGTTCTTCCTCACGCAGCCCGTGCGCGAGAAGGCGGGGAGCAGCCGGGAGTAGCAGTATTCTGCAGCCTGTCATCCTGAGGTACTCCGAAGGATCTAGCTGCGAACGAAAGTGCCGCTCATCCTCGGCTGGATCCTTCGGAGTACCTCAGGATGACATTTCCGAGTCGTCGATCTTTCCTGAAAAGCGCCGCGGCGGCGATCGGCGCCAGTGCATTACTGGGCTGCGACTCAGCCCCGCCCGACGAACCCGGCAAGATCACCCTCACCTTCCTCAACTACGCCACGCCCGAGTTCCTCGCCCTGTACAAAAAGCTCATCGCCGGCTTCGAGGCGGCCCACCCGAACATCCGCATCCGCCAGATCACGAGTCTCGGCGACGCCGGGTATGACACGAAGCTGCTCACGATGATCGCCGGCGGCATCCCGCCGGATGTCTTTCACGTCACGCAGGCGAACTTCCCGTTCTACGCCGCCAAGGACGTCGTCCTGCCGATCGACGAGTTCGCCCGCGCCGACGACGGCGGGGCGTTCGTCAACGAGCAACTCTACGCACCCGTCGTCGGCGGGATGCGCGCCGGTGGAAAACTGTTGGGGTTGCCCAGCGATCTCTCGCCGATCGTGCTGCTCTACAACCAGGATCTGTTCGATCAGTTTGGCGTTCCGTACCCGCGCGAGGACTGGACGTGGGACGACTTCCTCGCCACGTGCAAAGCCGTCACGCGCGACGCGAACCGCGACGGCGAGCCCGAGATCTACGCGATGATGAACATCAGCGGCGTCGCCGGCGAGCAGCTTCGCCCCGCGTACAACCGCTGGCCCGCGTGGGTCTGGATGAACGGCGGCGACATCTTCACGCCGGACATGAGCCGCTGCGTCATGGACTCGCCGGAATCGATCGGCGGGATGCAGTTCTTCGTCGATCTCTCGCTGAAGCATCGCGTCTCCCCGCGCCCCGGCGAGAATCTCGGCCAGAACGGGCAGGAGCTCTTCAGCACGCGCCGCCTCGCGATGATTCCTGACAGCCGCTACGTCTACAAGAAGTACGTGCCCGGCAAGGACCGCAAGGGGTTGCCCTTCCGGTGGGACTGCGCCCCGATGCCAAGGGGCCGCGAGCGCGCGACGACGTTCATCTGGGGCGGCAACTGCATCCTCAAGACGACGCGCTACCCGGAGGAATGCTGGAAGTTCCTGAAGTACATCGCCGGGCCGGAAGGGGCGGAGATCAACCTCGCCGGCGGCAATGCGCTGCCCATCTACCGCGCCGCCGCGGAGGCGGACGTGAAGAACCCCAGGAACCCCGCGACGCCGAAGCACGACCGCTACTTTCTCGACGCCATCGAGTACGGCCGAATCGCCCCGTATCCCGCCCAGTACGCCGAGTTCGGCGCCGCCATGGAAGCGTTCGACGACGCGTTCCTCGGCCGCACGAGCGTCGCCGACTCCTGTCGGCGGTTTACGCGCGACGTCAACGAGGCGTTGAGGGTTGAGGTAATCTGAGTCGCCGGACTTTCCTGCTCCCTCTCCCCGTACCCGGGGAGAGGGTTGGGGAG
>JBAUGM010000360.1:0-4489 GCA_049679725.1 Tepidisphaeraceae bacterium | reverse complement strand
GCCTCGCGCCGTTCGCGGGGACGAACGGCGCGGGGCGGCGCTGATGCTCTGCCCCGCCGGGGTGATTCCTTCACTGGCCTTTCGCGCTGCCATCCCCTACTTTTCCGGCATGAACGTCAAGCTGTTGGACCTCCAGGCCCAGTACCTCCCCCTGCGGAGCGAGATCCGCAAGGCCATCGACGAAGTGTGCGACCAGCAGGCCCTCATCCTCGGGCCCACCGTCGAGCGATTCGAGAAGAACCTGGCCGACTACTGCGGGACGAAGCACGCGATCGGCGTGAGCAGCGGGACCGATGCGCTGCTCTGCTCGCTCATGGCGCTGGGCGTCGGCGCGGGGGACGAAGTGATCTGCCCCGCCTTCACCTTCTTCGCCACGGCCGGGTGCATCGCGCGGCTCGGCGCGAAACCCGTCTTCTGCGACATCGACCCCGCGACGTTCAACCTGGACCCTGCGTCGCTGAAGGCGAAGGTGACGAAGCAGACGAAGGCGATCATGCCCGTGCACCTGTTCGGGCAGGTTGCGCGGATGGAACCGATCAACGAGATCGCGTGCGCGTACGAGATCCCGGTCGTCGAGGACGCCGCCCAGGCGATCGGCGCGAAGCGCAACGGCAAGCCCGCCTGCGCGCACGCCTTCGCCGGGTGCCTTAGCTTCTATCCGACGAAGAACCTCGGCGCCTTCGGCGACGCCGGCGCGATCTGCACGAACGACGATGCTTTCGCCGAGCGCTGCCGCAAGCTGCGCGTGCACGGCAGCGGTCACACCTACCACCACGAGATGATCGGCGGGATGTTCCGCATCGCCGCCCTTCAGGCCGCCGTGCTCGACGTGAAGCTGCCCTACCTCGACGGCTGGAACCGTGCCCGCAGCCGCAACGCGAGCGTCTACAACCGCGCGTTCGCCGGCTCGAAGATCGTCGCGCCGCCGATCGAACCGGGGAACGAGAGCATCTACAACCAGTACGTCGTCCGCGTCCCCGATCGCGACGCGGTCAAGAAGCGCCTCGCCGAGCGGGGGATCGGCACGGCGATCTACTATCCGATCCCGCTGCACCTGCAGGACTGCTTCAAGTATCTGGGTTACAAGGAAGGCGACTTCCCGGAGAGCGAGCGCGCCTGCCGCGAAGTCCTGGCGCTGCCGGTGTATCCGGAGTTGCCGAAGGATCAGGTGGAGTACGTCGCGAAGGAACTGCTCGCCGCAGCCTGACGGAACGGAATGGATGAGCCGCGGATGAACGCAGATGAACGCAGATAGATCAAGAATCTGATATTCTGATTCATCTGCGTTTATCCGCGTTCATCTGCGGCTTCATCTCCCCTCCTCCCGTCGTCCGGCTCACGGTCCAATAAAGCCTGTTCCCACCAACCTTTACTGCTTATCAAGCGCCCCCCACCCCCGCGCCGATATGTTCAGCACAGTGAGTGACAAGCCCATCGCCGTACCCGCGACCGACGTGTTAGCCATGCAGCTCGTCGCGGCGCAGGACCAGCTCGACGCCCTCCAGGAGCAGCTCACCGAGAGCCAGCGCCTGGCCACGATCGGCACGATCGCGGCCGTCATCGCCCACGAGTTCAACAACCTCCTCACCCCCATCGTCAGCTACTCGCAATACGCGCTGCAAAGTGCCGAGAGCGAGAGCCCCGACATGGCGCTGATCCGCAAGGCGCTCGGCAAGGCGTTTTCGAGCTCGAGCAAGGCGGGAAAGATCTGCCAGTCGATGCTCGGCCTCGCCCGTGGTGAGTCGTTCTTCGCCGACGTCGAGGTGCAGCACCTGGTTGACGAAGTCCTGCTCGTCCTCGCCCGCGACCCGCAGAAGGACGGCATCGCCCTCCGCGTGCAGGTCCAACCCGGCCTCAAAGTCCATGGCGACGCGGTCCAGCTCGAGCAGGTCCTCCTGAACCTCCTCATCAACGCCCGCCACGCCATGCTCGGCAGGGGCGGCTCGCTCACGATCAAGGGTTCGACCTGCGATGAGCCGGGCGAACTGAAAATCCAGGTCATCGACACCGGCCCGGGCATCCCCGAAAAGCTCCTGGGCAAGATCTTCCAGCCCTTCTTCACCACCAAAGGCACCGCCCAGCGCGGCGAAGCCAAAGGCACGGGATTGGGCCTGGCGATCTGCAAGGAAATCGTCGAGCACCACAAAGGGCGGATCGATGTGGCGTCCGAAGTGGGCAAGGGGACGACGTTCAGCATCTACCTGCCGATGGTGGCGGGGTAGGATGCAAACCTGCTTCGCCTCTTTGTCTGCATCCGATGTTCGATGTTCGATGTTGGGTGTTCGATGTCCGTCTTGATTCGGATGAGTTCGAACATCGAACACCCAACATCGAACACTGAACATCGAAGTAAAACATTCAAGGCAGCTTGAACCGCGCCGCGAACACCTGCGTCGTGCCGTCGGCCGTGCGCTTGCTCGTCCACATCAGCCACTTCCCGTCCGCCGAGAACGTCGGCAGCACGTCGGCGCCGTCCTTGTACGTGATGCGCGTCGGCTGAGATCCATCATCTCGCATGAGGTACAGCTCGTAGTTCTGGTGCCCGTGCGCGCTCGTCGCGTAGACGATGCGCTTCCCCTCCGGATGCCAGTACGGGCCCCAGTTGACGTTGCCGTCGTTCGTCAGTTGCCGCTCTTGCTTCATCCCCGTGATGTTCCCCGCCTCGTCGAACGCGAGGTCCGCGACGAAAATCTGAAGCAGGTCGTTCCCCTTCCGATCCGACCGATACACCAGCCGCCTCCCATCCGGCGAAAAGAACGGCCCGCCGTCGTAGCCGCTCTCCGCGACAACCTTCACCGCCCCCGATCCGTCCGCGCGCATCACGTAGATGTCCGCATCCTTCCCCGCCCCGCGCGTGAAGCAGATCCACTTTCCATCCGGTGAGAACGCGCACTCGGCGTCGTAGACGTCGTTGTTCGTCAGCGGTCTCATGTCCAGCTTCAACACCGGCGAATCGGGCAGAGTTCGTGGCCAGTCGCCGGCAACGAGGATCTCCATGCCCATCGGGAACGACCAGACGTAACTGCGCCCCTCACGCTGGTATCCGCCGGTCACTTCATCCGGCTTCTCCTTGCCCGCCGTGCTGCCGAAGATCAGTTGCTTCCCGTCGGGCGAGAAATAGCCACACGTGTTTCGCGAGTTGACTGGGCTGATCTGCACGGGACGACCCATCCCGCCAATCGCGTCCCCGGCCCACCGCAGTTCGGCCAAGTACATCTGATAGTGCGCATCGCGTTCGACCGAAGCCTGAAAGATGACCCACTTCGCGTCCGGGGAGAAATACGCCTCGCCGGCCCGGGCGAAGCCGTTCGTCAGTTGAACGATGTCGCTCAGAGACGCTTCCCGCTCGGAGGGTTGCGTGGCCTGTGCCGAGGCGAGTGGCGTGGCGAGTAGAAACATGAGGAGGGTGATCCGCATGACGCCCATTCTATTGGGACACCGTCACTCGCGTCGCTGCCGCCCCATGCAACAACGCGCCGCCATGCGGGTTCGACGGCTTGTCGTAACCGCCTCACGGCCGAGGGGTTGCGTCGCGCGTCGCCGGTCGATCGAAAAAAAATGTTGCGTGCTGTTGCATCCTGATGCGCCGGTCCGAGCCTCACGCGACCTGTCGAGAACCCGGCCTCATCTGACTGCCCGGGGATTGCGCGATTCTCGTGACGATGGCGCACGGCCATTCCGCAATCCATCGAAACTCCCTGAAAATCGCGCGAAATAATTCTGCGAAAGGTCGATTTTGCCGTAACTCGTTTTGCGCGTTTGTCACGATAAAGGCGCACGATTGGCAATCTGGGAAAGCGAGGGCTCGGGAGTTCAATCCGCCGGCACGCAACGTCCCGTCGCCCAATTCCGCAGTGACTCGATCCGCTCCGCCATCGTCACGCTCAGCGGCGGGGAGGTGTTGATCGCGTCGATCAGGTGCTCGTCCGACAGCTCCGCCTTATGCGCGAACGCGCTGTACAGCGCCGCCTTGATCGCCTGCTCGATCTCCGCGCCGCTGTGACCTTCCGAAACCTGCGCGAGCTTGGCGAGGCCGAACTTCTTCGGCTCGCGGCCAACCTTCTTCAGGTGGATGGCGAAAATCATCTCGCGCGCCTCCGCGTCCGGCAGGTCGACGAAGAAGATCTCGTCAAACCTCCCCTTGCGCAGCAACTCCGGCGGCAGGGCTTCGATGTCATTGGCGGTCGCGATGAGGAACACCGGCGCGGCGTGCTCCTGCATCCACGTGAGGAGCTTGCCGAACATGCGCTTGGACAACCCGCCGTCGCTGCTCTGGCTGGCGGCGGACGCGAACGCCTTCTCGATCTCGTCGATCCACAGGACGATCGGCGCCATCATCTCCGCCTGGTGCAGCGCATCCTGCAAGCGGCGCTCGGACTCGCCGATGAACTTGTCGTAGAGCGCCCCAACGTCCATGCGCAGCAGCGGCCGCTGCCAGGCGGTGGCGACGGCCTTGGCGGCGAGGCTCTTGCCCGCGCCCTGCACGCCG
>JBAUGM010000359.1:0-2027 GCA_049679725.1 Tepidisphaeraceae bacterium | reverse complement strand
CGCGTGGAGCGGCGCCGCGTTTCCTGTCCCCGCGCCACTCGATCCGCGAAGCCGCAAGCGGCGATTCCGCGCGGACGCGTGTCCGTTCACGATCGACTAACCCGCCGCCGCTCCGGACGTCGCCGCGTCGCGCACGCGGCGGACGATCCACACATCCGCCGCGATGGCGATGATGACCGACACGACGACGATGAGCACCACCGCGATCGCCCTCTGTTCGCCGCGCATGCTGCGGCTCACCGCCACCGCGCCCGTCGTGATCATTCCGCCGACGATCAGCGTGTCCAGCAGCAGCAGCGGGTACAGCAGGGTGTCGAAGAGCGCCAACGGCATGCCGTACAACCGCCCGCGCGATTGGCGGATCTGATTGATCGCGACGAGTCCGAGGATCGTCGCGCCGAACGGAGCGGTGAAGGCGATCGCCAGCAGCGGGAACATCGCCAGCTTGAGTGAACCGGCGATCTGCAACCACAAGGGCGCTGGCGTTGCGGTGACCGTAACCTGTGCGAACTGCCTGCCACCCCCGCCCATGGTGATCCTGCTTGTCCCGGTGGCATTGTTGCTGGTGGGCGGCACCGTGATCGTGATGGGTGAGCCCGGCAATGCGCGGCCATCGGGTTCCACGAGTGGGTCGGACATGTTCGACGATGCGTCGATCGGCGGCGCGGGTTGAAGCGGCGCAGGTGCGCCGGGAACCGTTGGCGTGCGCGAGGCCGTCGTGGAGGCGGACGTGGCCACCGCGACGGCGCGTGACCCGCTTTGACCTGCGAAGAGGTACGCTGCGAGGATCAGCACCGGCCCGAGCAGTCCCACCACGGCCCAGACCGCGCCGCACAGCGCCGTGCGCGAGTACCGCGATCCCTCGCCATACGGCACGACCGGAGCTTCGCCCGAGCGTGTCGGTTGCTCGCTCTCCGCAGCCGCGGCCGCCCCGGCGATCGTCGGTCGCCATGCCGGGTGTTCCGGCATTCCGGCGCTGATTCGTCGCCACAGGAATCGCACGATGAAAAAGTCCAGCACGGCGCACACCGGCAAGCCCAGGACGGCGAGGATTAGCAGCGCCTCGACTTTCGACAAATCCAACGCGCGTGTCGGCATCAGCCAAAGTCCCGCGAGCAGGATCGCGTTGAAGATGAGCAGGGGGTACGCCAGCGCGTCAAAGGTCGCCAGCCGCAGCCCGGTGATCTGCCCGTTTGAGCGATGGATCTGCGAGATGGCGATCAGCCCGCACAGCGGCATGCCGATCAGGGCGGAAAGCGCAAAGAGCACAAAGGGCAGGGCGAAGATCATCACCACCCCTCGGCCGCCGACGCCGCCGAGGATCGTCAGGAGGGCGAGCGACGCAAGCCCCACGGCGCCCCAGATGGCGCCCGCGTACGCCACGCGGGAGTATTGTCGATACGGCTGCGCGTGGTGCTGCGGGTGATGCTGCGCGTAGGGCAGGACGGGCTGCGGATCGCTGGCGCCAGACGCGGGCGGCGGCGACGCCGACGCCTCCTGCACGCCCGTCTTCACCTCGCTCGCCTGCTGGTAGCGCCGGCCCGGCTCCTTCTCCAGCGTCTTGAAGACTACGTCGTCGAGCCGCGCGTCGCATTGCGACTTCTGCGACGGCGCCGCGAAGCGCCCGAGCGGCAACTCGCCGGTGAGCATCTCGTAGAACACCACGCCCAGCGAATAAATGTCCGCGCGGTGATCGACCTCCAGCGGCCGTTCCGTTTGCTCCGGCGCCATGTAGTGCGGCGTGCCCATCGTCACGTACGTCTGCGTCAGCGTGTAATTCAGCGGCGTCTTCTGCAGCAGTTTCGCCAGGCCGAAGTCGGCGATCTTCACCCGGCCCTTCTTGTCGAGCAGGACGTTTTCGGGCTTGATGTCGCGGTGAACGATCCCCTCGTCGTGCGCATACTGCAGCGCGTCGCAGATCTGCGGGACGATCGCCAGCGCCTGCTTCGGCTCGAGCGTCTTGGCGAGCAGCGCTTGGCGGAGATTCGCGCCGTCGACGAACTCCATGATGAAGTAGAAGAACGGTC
>JBAUGM010000358.1:0-3028 GCA_049679725.1 Tepidisphaeraceae bacterium | reverse complement strand
AGCTCGGGCGGAGCCTCGCCCTCCCGAAGTGTCCAAGCCACGCGTCCCGGACGCCTCGCTCCCGACATCGAAAGTCATTGACCGCCCGAGCCTTCGCCGGCGTCGAGATTCTGCTCCTTCAGCATCTTCAGCGCGCCTATCCGAGACACGAACTCGACGCGGCCGTCGCCGAAGAGGATGTTGATGCCATCGTTACCGTGGTTGTGCAGGTGCTCGTACAAGACGATCTCCCCCGCGCCGGCGGCGTTGGTCTTGCCCGCGCCGGCGTAGGCATAGCTGGCGTGCTCATCGACCCACGCCGCCCGCGCCTCGACCCCGCCCGCGCGGAGGTTCGCGGGCACGGTCAGGCTCGTCGAGGGGCAGGTGAAGACGTCAACGGTGATCTCCTGCGTCTTGAGAAGCTCGCCCAGCGTCGCCGGGTACTTTCCGCGGTTCTCGTTGCTGAACAGGAGGATCGCCAAACCGATCTGTCTCATGTTGGAGGCGCACTTCACGCGGTTGGCGGTCTCGCGCGCGCGGTTGAGGGAAGGCATCAGGACGCTCATCGCCATGGCGTTGTACCCGAACAGCGCCTGGTTCTGCGCGCCGAAGTTCTCCGCGCCGGGGAACGGGCTGACCTTGCGATAGTAGAAGCCGCGCTCATCACTTCGCGCGACGACCGCGACCGGCGCAAAGTGCGGCTGGAGCTTGTCCAGCGGCGGCAAGACCATCGGCGGCGCGGGGACGCCGAGCATGTCCGCCATTCCCACGCCGAGTTGCATCATCGCGAGCACGCCGGCGTACCCGTCAGCGCCCACCTTCTCAAGGTCGAGGAACTGCACGCCACTCGCCTGCTCCCCGCCGACGCGGGCGCGGGCTTTGGTGAATGCTTCGTTGTCGAGGATGGAATCCTTCCCGTTTTCCCCCTGTGCCGCGGCGGTGGTGACGACTTGCGGAAAGAGCCCGGCGTACACGTTCTCCCCCCGCACCCCCCAAGCGGGCGCGACGAACGGGACGGCCAGGAAGTGGACCGTCATCTCCGCCGTCTTCGTCTGTCGAAACGCGATGCGCGGCGCGTCCTTCTGCTTGCGCATCTGCATCGCGATCAGGTTGTTCGTCAGCACCTCGAGTTGGCCGAGCGTGCGCTCGGCCTTGGCGGGGTCGTCGAGGCGGTTCACGAGCGTCAGGCCGAGCAATCCGTTGCCGCCGACGGTCGGGGCGCAGTACATCGCCCACTGCGAGCCGAGCGGGTCGATCAGATCTTTCTCGACGTTCGCGCCGAGCATCATCGACCCGGCCGAGAGACCCTTCTCCAGGTCCTGTGCCGCCTTCGCATCGATACCCTTCACCGCGGCCCGCACCTCCGCGAGCAGGCGGCTGAGATCAAATCCGCCCGCGGCGACGAGCGTCGCGGACTTGGGGATTGTCTTCAGGAAATCATCGGACAGCGGCTTGCTGTCGAGCAGCGACAGGATGCCTTTGCGCGGCGCCGGCGCTTCGATGAAGCCGCGCGAGCCCCAATCCGCGCCGTCGAAGCCGCACGTCCACGCGATGCGCTTGAGCCCTTCGAGCCCCGACACCGCCCGCGCCTTCGGCCAGTTCCGGATCGCCTCGGCGTCGCCGCCGGCGTTGACGAGCATGTCGACGAGCTGGAGCAGCCCTTCGCCGTCGATGTACGTCGTCGCCATCGCGTCTTTCTGGACCTGGGCGAGCGCGTCGGTGAACTCCTTGTTGGCCGCGAGCGTGGAATCGGGCTTGGCGGGGAGGTCGAACGTGGAGAAGACGACGAGGTTGCCCTGCGTCGTCGCGCTGAGCGCGAACGGGACGTCAGTCGCCTGGTCGATCAGACCCTTGAGCCGCGCGAGCAGTTGGGGCGATTCCTCGCCCGCGTCGCAGAGCAGTGCGAAGCGCGGTTTGGGTTTCTGCGCATCGGACATGTCGATTCCGCCGAAGTACAGCGCAGAGGGATGACGCCAGAGCGGCCCGCCGATCGCGCTGATCGCGTCCAGCGCCTCGGCTGCGTCGCGGTCCTTCGTCCGCACGTTGCGGATCAGGTCGGGCAGGAACTGGTTGAAGAGCTGCGGCAGCGCCGACGCGTCGACGACGCCCTTCGTGTGCGAGCCGTCGTACTCCGGGCCGAGGGACGACGTCCCCTTCCACCCGACGTACACGATCGCGTCGGCGGGAATGCGGTCGGCGAGGGGCTGGGCGGAGGCGGATGTTGCGAGGAAACAGACGATGAACAGCGCGAGTGCGAGTCGGTGCATGAAACCCCTTTTGCAAGTGGTGCGGCAATGATCACGGTGCGCGGCGTCGAATTCAAGCGCGCCTTCTGGTCCGTGTAGCCGGCGCGCTTGCTCGCCGTGCCACCGCGAGCAAGCTCGACGGCTACACCGAAGGGCGCGATGCTTCGCGCCTTCGTCTCGATGTGTGCTGTTCCTGGAGAATGGGGCATCACTTTCCGATGCAGAACGTCGCGAACACCCGCCCGAGAACGTCGTCCGGAGAGACTTGTCCAAGAATCGTGCCCAGCGCGTCGAGCGCTTCGCGAAGGTCGAGCGCGACGATCTCGGGTCCCGACGTGGGCGCGTTGGCGCGCGCTCGCGCGAGCGCAGCCCGGGCGGCCGCGAGCGCGGCAAGGTGGCGGGCGTTGAGAGCGAGGGAGGGGCGCTCGTTCGCTCCGAAGGCGAGCGCGTCGAGGCGCGAGCGGAGGAGGTCGAGGTTGGCGCCGGTGTGGGCGCTGATCGAGACGTGGTCACCGGAGGTGACCACGCCGGCGACGCCGTCCGGTCGATCGAGCTTCGTGTGGACGACGAGGTCGGGAGGGCGCGGCAGTTCCGGGGTGTCCGATGGGCCGCCCGGGTCCCGCACGAGCACGACGAGGTCGGACGCCTCGACCATCTGCATCGCGCGTTGACGCGCCTGGCGCGCGATGTGGGCTTGCGCGGATACGTCTTCCGCCCGCGGCTCGACGGGTTCCAAGCCGGCGACGTCGAGGAGCTTCACGATGCCTCGCTGCAGCCGCACGTCGGCGGAGACGACGTCGCGC
>JBAUGM010000357.1:0-8603 GCA_049679725.1 Tepidisphaeraceae bacterium | reverse complement strand
GCGGAACGGCGCGGGGCGGCGCTGGCGCTCTGCCCCGCCGTGGGGGCGCATCACTCTCGCGTCTGCTAGGACGCCGCGCCGACCGGTTCCGTGCCCGCGAGCGCGTGACGGTTCTCGTAGACCTTCTCGATCGCGCGGACGACGTCGTCCATGTCCGCGCGCGTTCCCAGCAGCACGTTCTGCGTCAGCCAACTCCCTTCGCCCGCGCAGATGCGCTCGCAGTTGGGCAGGCGCAGGCTGCCGAAGTCGATGTCGGGCCGGGCGGAACGGTAGCCGGTGTACGGTCCGAACGCGCGGTTGACGAACAGCGGCTGGCGGTTGAGCGGCAGGACGTAGCCCGTCGAGCCGGGGATGCCCTCGGCGGCGAGGGCTTCGTGGAAGCGTGAACGCGGGACGCCGAAGACGGTCTGTTCGTAGCGGAACGGGTAGAGGTGGTAGGCGTTGCGCGTCGCCCGCTCGTCCCGCTTCTGCGGCGTGATGCCGGGGACCTTGCCCAGCAGCTTGTCGAGATATCGGCCGTTCGCGTCGCGCGTGTTCGTCTGTTCGTCGAGTCGATCCAATTGACAGTTCAAAATCGCGCCGGCGAACTCGCCCAAACGGTAGTTCGCGCTCATGACGTGGTGCTCGTACCACGCCCCGCCTGCGATGCGGCCGCAGTTGTGGATGGAGCGGCAGCGCTCAGCGAATGTGTCGTCGCTGGTCGTGATGATCCCGCCTTCGCCGCTCGTCAGGTTCTTGGTGGACTGGAACGAGAACGATCCCACGTGCCCGATCCCGCCGACGCGGCGGCCTTTATACTCGCTGCCGTGCGCGTGGGCGGCGTCTTCGATGACGACCAGACGGTGACGCTGCGCGATATTCATGATCGCGTCCATTTCGCACGGGAGCCCGCCAAGGTGAACGGGGATGATCGCGCGCGTCCGCGGCGTGATGGCGGCTTCGATGGCGGCGGGGTCGATGTTGAACGTCTCGCGGTCGATGTCGACGAACACCGGCGTCGCGTTCGCCTCGACGACGGCGGTGGCCGTCGCGAGAAACGTGTACGGTGGGATGATCACCTCATCGCCCGCCTCGATCCCCGCGGCCATCAGCGCGATGCGCAGCGACACCGTCCCGTTCACCACCGCGATGCCGTGCTTCGCGCCGCAGTACTCGGCGAAGCGCCGCTCGAACGTCGCGACTTCGCTGCCGTCGATCTTGCCCCACTTGCCGCTGTGCAGCGCGCGGAGCAGCGCCTGCTCTTCGGGCTGCCCGTAGATCGGCCAGGTCGGAAACGGCTTCGTGCGGATCGGCGTGCCGCCGAGAAGGGCGAGGGTGTTGCTCATTGCGATTTACTCTACGGCGTCGAGCGCATCGGTCAATCCACTTCGCGCGCAGCGCCACTGCTTCCTGTATCATTTGTTTGAATGCCACCGACAGCATCTGAGCTGACCGACATCCTCGAATCCGATGCGTCGATCTACGACCTGCGCACGCGCGGCGCCGGCCCGTCCGGCGCGCTCCCGCTGACCGACGACATCCTCCGCAACTGGGCGAGCGGCGACATCTTCGGCATGACGCAGGACGTCGGCATGGGGTGGAGCCCGAAGCGCCTCGGGGGCAAAGAATTTCTGATCCTCTCGACCGCCGGCGGACTGCGCGCCGATGACGGCTCGCCCATCGCGCTCGGCTACCACACCGGCCACTGGGAAGTCGGCCTGCTCGTACAGGCCGCGGCGAACGAGTTGAAACGGCTCGGCGCGGTCCCGTTCGCCGGCGCGTGCACCGACCCGTGCGACGGGCGCACGCAGGGCACGACCGGGATGATGGACTCGCTCCCGTTTCGGAACGACGCCGCGATCGTGCTGCGCCGGCTCATCCGCTCGCTCCCGCGGCGAAGCGGGGTGATGGGCATCGCGACGTGCGACAAGGGACTGCCGGCGATGATGATGGCGCTGGCGGGGACGCCCGACCTGCCGTGCGTGCTCGTGCCGGGCGGCGTGACGCTGCCCGCCGAGGGCGCGGAGGACGCGGGGAAGGTGCAGTCGCTCGGAGCGCGATACGTGCAGGGCGTCGTGTCGCTCGACTACGCCGCCGAGCAGTCGTGCCGTACGTGCGGCTCACCGGGCGGGGGTTGTCAGTTCCTGGGGACAGCGGCGACATCGCAGGTGATCGGCGAGGCGCTGGGGATGTCGCTGCCGCACTCAGCGCTGGCGCCGTCGGGCCAGCCGATCTGGCTCGACATGGCGACGCGCTCGGCGCGGGCGCTGGCGCAGCTCGCATCGCGCGGCATGACGATGCGGCAGGTCCTCACGCCGCAGGCGATCGAGAACGCGATGACCGTCCACGCCGCGTTCGGCGGATCGACGAACCTGCTGCTGCACGTCCCCGCCATCGCGCACGCCGCGGGGTTGCCGCGGCCGACGTGCGACGATTGGAGGCGCGTGAACCAGAAGGTGCCGCGGCTCGTCGATGCGTTGCCGAACGGGCCGGTCGGGCATCCGACGGTTCGCGTCTTCCTCGCCGGCGGGGTGCCGGAGGTCATGCTGCACCTGCGCAAGCTCGGGTTGCTGCACGAGGAGTGCCTGACGGTATCGGGCGAACCGCTCGGCCGGGTGCTGGATTGGTGGGGGACGAGCGACCGGCGTCATCGCGTGCGCGAGATGTTGCACGCGCTCGACGGCGTCGATCCGGACGCGGTGATCATGAGCCCCGAGCGTGCCCGCAGCGCCGGATTGACGAGCACGGTCACCTTTCCGCGCGGCAACCTCGCCCCACAGGGCAGCGTGATCAAGAGCACCGCGATCGACCCGGCGATGCTTGATGCCAACGGCGTCTATCGTCACACCGGTCCCGCGCGCGTGTTCACGACCGAGCGCGGCGCGATCGCGGCGATCAAGGAGGGGCGCGTGGGCCGGGGCGACGTGATCGTCCTGATCGGCCGGGGGCCGATGGGGGCGGGGATGGAGGAGATCGCGCAGGTGACGATCGCGCTGAAGCACCTGGAATGGGGGAAGCACGTTGCGGTGATCACGGACGCGCGTTTTTCCGGCGTGTCGACCGGCGCGTGCGTGGGCCACGTCGGACCGGAGGCGCTGGCGGGGGGACCGGTCGGCAAAGTGCGGGATGGGGATGCCATTCGCGTGGTCGTCGACACCGTCCGATTGACGGGGACGATCGATCTGATTGATGCGAACGGAACGCCCGACGATCGCACCCTGCAAACGCGCGCGACGCGAGGGGATCTCGCACCCGATCCAAACCTCCCGCCGGACACGCGATTGTGGGCGACGCTTCAAAACGCGAGCGGCGGGACGTGGGGTGGGTGTGTTTACGATCCCGAGGTGATTGCGCGCGTGGTCGCGCGGGGCGCCCGTGATTGCTCATAGCGTGAAGCCGCGCGCAACGTCATCCTGAGGTACTCCGAAGGATCTCGGGCACAAGCGCACCTCTAAATAGGAGCGCACGATTCTCGAACGTCCGTCGCAATGGTCATCCTGAGGTACTCCGAAGGATCTAGCCACAATCGGCGAGGCCCTTCCGTTCGAAGCCAGATCCTTCGGAGTACCTCTGGATGACGTGCGCCCAACCTGACGATCGACCACGATCAACCACATTGCGCGCTACCGCAGGGGCCATACATCGAGCGGTCGCGGCGGGTTGGGGATGAGGCCCTCTTCCGCGGCCATCCGGTGGAACGCGCGGATTGCTTCGAGTTGCCGCTCCTCGATATCGAACTGGAGGTAGCGCGTGAGGTATTCGCGCGCGACGTCCGCCGGCCAGCCGCGCGGGACGGCGTACCGCGCGACGATCTCGTCAACGTGCGCGAGTCCGTCCTTCTTCGCGCGTCGAAGTGTCTCGTCCGCCATGACGCTCATCGCATCGGGTCGACCCATCCACGCGGCAAACACGAACGGCAGGCCCGTCAGGTCCTTCCACGCCTCGCCCAGGTCGAGCTGGTGCGGATACCCGGCCGGCTCTTCGCAGATCACCTTGTCGCCGATCAGGAGCTGCGCATCGTGCGACGCCGCCGGCGCGTGGCGGAGCTCGACGAACTCCGGGCGGACGTCGTACGCCCGGGCCAGCACGACGCGGGCAAGGGCGACGGACGTATGGCTGTCCGGGTCGCACGCGAGCGTGCGAATCTGCCCGATCGGCGTGCGGCTGAAGATGCGGACGGTCAGCGTGTGCCCGTCGCTCCCGATCCCGCCGGCGGGGAGGAGTTGCAACCCGTCCATCCGCTGGTAGTCGATGACGGGGAGCAGGGCGATGTCGAAGCGCGATGCGCGCAGGCCGTCGAGCAGGTTGGCGGGGACGTCGAGCGTGAGCTGAACGTCGGGCTGCGCATCCAGGCCGTAAATGAGCGGCCGGGCGTTGACGAAGCTGACGCTGCCGAGGCGGAGCGTGCGACGTTGGGTGTTCGAATCGGCGGGGCGCAATGACACGCGGCTGTTCATACCGAAGTTTATTCGGAACGACCAGCGGGCAATGAGTTTCAGACGATTTGAAACGGCTGTGTGGTAAGCGCGAAATCCCAAGCGCGAAATCCGAAACAAGCACCAAGTTCAAAGAAGAAAGCCCCAAACGGATTCTCTTCGTTTGAAGCCTTCCTTTTTAGTGCTTGTCGGGTTGTTTCGGATTTCAGTGCGCCGCGACGACCTTCTCCTTGTGCGGCTCCGTCTTGTGCACTTCCGTCGCCAGCCGGCGCCAGCGAGTCGGGGTCAACCCCGTCGCCTGCTTGAAGCGGCTGGTGAAGTGGCTCTGGTGCGCGAAGCCGCAGTCGGTCGCGATCTGGGCCAGGCTTTTCTCCCGCGCCAGCAACTGCGTCTTGGCCTCGAAGATCTGGCACTCAAGCAGGAAGTGCTTCGGCGTGATCCCCAGGAGCTGCGCGAAGCGGCGGTGGAAGTGGAACGGGCTCAGGTGAACCGTTTGGGCGATCTCGCCCAGCGTCGGGCCGCGGTGGAACTCCGCCTGCATGAACTTCAGCGCCGGGATGAGCCGCGAGATCTCCGCGTCCGCCTGGAAGTCGGTGGAGCGAATCGCGCCCCACTCGCAGCAGTCGGGTTGGAGGCTGAAGATGACGTACGAGCTGTCGCCCAGCGCCGGGTATGACTTGTACGTGACGACGCCGAAGGTCCAGAGGGCGCCGCGCGAGTCGGGGACTTGCAGGCGGTCCGTCTGGCCGTCGTTGGACTCGACGTTGGCCAGGCGCGTCTTCGCGTGGTCCATGAGCTGTTCGCGAAGTCGGCCGTCGAGTCCCTTGAACGACGCTTCGGTGGACGTTTCGTGGAGCTGCTGATCGACGACGAACTGGCGGGCGGCGGGGCGCTTCGTGAGCGAGGTTGGGCCGCCGCACGTGCTGCCGCGCGATTGGCGCGATTTCAGGATCAGTTCGTCGATCTGCGTCGCCATGTCCGCGAGCTGTTCGAGCTCTTCGGACGAGAACGCGCCCTGCTCCGCGCTGCGGTACACGTGAACCGCGCCGGGATAGCCTTCGAGCACCGGCGACCGCAGCGGGGCGGCGGCGGCGTGGACGAGGCCGTTGGGGTTGAGCAGGTCCTTCGCGTAGCGACTCGACTCGAAATCGCGGTCGTAGACCTCGTCGGCGGAGACCGCCTTGCCGGTGCGGATCGAAGTCCAGGTGAGCTTGTCCTCGGCGTGGAGCCCCTTCGCGTACGCTTTGAGCAGCGGCTCGGGGAGCTTCGCGGGCTGCGCAATCTGCAACGACCCGCGCGGGAGGGTGGTGACGACGAGCCCCTCGGCGATGGGCATCGCCTGGCCGATCATTTCAAATATTTGACGGTAACCGATGGCCTCTGGGCGGCTAAGCTTCAGTGATCCCTTGAGATCCGTTGCGGGCCGGGGGCGCTTCTGTTTGGACATGCTAACTTCGCTACGCTTTCCATGAAACAAAGTTTGGAAAACTGGGGCAACTTCAAGACATTTAATGTCGCCAAAGAAATATACAAGAGGTTGTATACCAAGTTGGCAAGGTTTGGATACCGCGGCCGGACCATCTGACCGGGCAATACGAGTGTCAGTCCCACAAGCGTCGAATGTTGCGATCTCGCATCACGCGACGCTCACCGCCCCGGCGATTGTGCACGCGACACATCATCCCGCACAGCCGGAAACCCGCCGGTGGCGCGGGATGTCGTTTTTATTGGCTCCATCGGCCGTGCGGGGTAGGTTCCCGCATATCGCAGCCGGCGCGGCACGCCGGTTGTTGACTCGGTCGCTCAAAGGAGCTGCCCATGAGTTTGCTGACCAGCACCTTCTTCTACGACCGCAAGGTTCGAATCGCCATCCTCACGCTTGCGACTTTCGCGGCCCTGTGCTGATCCGTCCGCCGACGCCCGCAGCCTTCGGGGACATCGGCACATCCCCGCCCTTTGCCTCTGTTTCCTTCGCGGCCGCCTTGCCTTCGGGGCTCAGGCCGAACACGTGGAACTGGTGCGATAACGGGTCAAAGCCGTGCTCCCGGCATATCTCGTCCCGCAGCTTCTTCAGCTTATCGCTGCTGAACTCCACGACCCGTCCCGTCGCGATGCAGATCAGGTAATCATACGCCTGACGGCCTGCGATCACCTCATAGTAGGACTGCTTATTGTCAAAAAAAACTTGCTTGAGGATCCCCGCGTCCTGGAGGTGGGCGAGGGTTCGGTAGACTGTTGCGCGGCTCACACGACGGTCCTGCCGCTTCAAGTCATCAACGAGCTGCTCGGGGTGAAACAGCCCCTCCTTGCGCAGCACCGCGTCGAGCATCATCGCGCGTTCCGGCGTGAACTTCAGCTTCTCCGTGTGCAGGTAGCGCCGGAAGATCGCGCACACCGGCTCGTACGGGAGCGCCTGGCGCTTCATGCCGGCCGAGGTCTTCGGGATGTTCGGGAGGATGTGCGGGGCTTGGGACATCGTGGTGTTCGAAAGAGTCTAGCTCGATGTGAAACCCGCGGCAAACGATCACGTGCTCGCGGCAACGCTTGCGAGGCGCCCGAAGAGCGTCAGGTTGCGCGCATCGGTGATCTCGACGTCGAGGAGCTCGCCCTTGAGGGAGATGTCGCCGTCGAAGCAGACGATCTGGTCGCCGCGGGTGCGACCGATGAGCTGGGTTGTGCGCGACGGGGAGACAGGGTCGCTGAAGCGACCCCGCCGGTCGGGGGATTCCCATCCGAGTTCGATCTTGTTAGCGGGCGTTTGGCGACTCACCAGCTTGCTCTCGCCTTCGATCATGACCTCGAGGGTTCTGCCGACCAGCTCACGGTTCGATTCAACCGACACCTGCTGTTGCACCGCGAGCAGCTCGTTGTTGCGGCGGCGCTTCACGTCGTCGGGGACATCGTCGTCGAACCGATCGATCGCCGTCGTCCCGGGGCGCGGGGAGTACTTGAAGATGAAGCTGTTCTTGAACCGGCAGTGGCGCACGAGGTCGACCGTCTGCTGGAACTCGTCGTCCGTCTCGGTGGGGAAGCCCACGATGAAGTCGCTGGCGATCGACACATCGGGCATGTAATTCCGCGCGCGGTCGATGAAGTCGCGGTACGACTCGGCCGTGTATCCGCGGTTCATCAGCTTCAGGATGCGGTCGCTCCCGTGCTGAGCGGGGACGTGCAGGTAGCGGCAGATGCGCACGCAGTCGCGCATCGCCTGCAACGCCTCGTCGGTGAAATCGCGCGGGAAGCTGGTGACGAACCGCAGCCGCGGGAGGTGCGGGACGCTTTCGTGAATGAGGTAGAGCAGCTCGGCGAACGACGTCGTCCGTCCATCGCCGTGGGCGTAGGCGTAGTGGTTGATCGTCTGCCCGAGCAGCGTGACTTCCCTCGCCCCCGCGTCGGCGAGCTTCCGCACCTCGTCCACGATGTTCTGCGGCGGGCGGTGCACCTCCGGCCCGCGCGTGTAGGGGACGACGCAGTAGGTGCAGAACTTGTTGCACCCGCGCGTGATCCGCACGTACGCCTGCGCGACGTCGTCGCCCGGCGAGACGCTGCGCGAGAGGTCGAGCAGTTCGAGCGTGTCTTCCGCGGCGGCGAGGGTGCTGGATCGACGGGACGTCGCGCCCATCAATGCGACTTGGCGACCGCCTTGGGAGGGTGAGGCTCCTGCCGAACCGTGGTCCGACGATTGGCATCCCTCGCGCGACGGCTCGGCAGGAGCCTCGCCCTCCCCTGCGGTGATGCGCGCCACCACCGCGTTGTGAACGAGTGACGGCAGCTTGTCGAGCTCCCCAGGCCCGCACAACACGTCGACGTGCGGGAAGCGGTTGAAGATGTTCGTCCCATCGCGCTCCGCCATGCACCCGATGACGCCGATCACAAGGTTGGGCTCCGACGTCTTTCGGTTGCGCAGCTCACCGAGGCGCGACCAGACCTTCTGTTCCGCATGCTCGCGCACCGAGCAGGTGTTGTAGATGATCACGTCGGCCTGATCGCGATCCTCGACGGTCTGGTAGCCCTGCGCGCGGAGCTGCCCGAGGACGAGCTCGCTGTCGAGCACGTTCATCTGGCAGCCGAAGGTTTCGAGGTACAGCTTGCGTTTCATGTCGTCGCGGGAATCTTAGCAACCTTCGTCCGTCGCGTGCAGAGATCGATGCGCGACTACTCTCTCACGGCGGGGCAGAGCGCCAGCGC
>JBAUGM010000356.1:0-10194 GCA_049679725.1 Tepidisphaeraceae bacterium | reverse complement strand
GGGTTTCTTCTGGTCCGAAAGAAGAAAACCCGCCGCAAGCGGCGGCGCTTCACGAGACAAGGGAATCACGCCCACATTGCCGCGATCTTCCTGCGGATCTCCGCAGATGCGGGGGGCAGCGCCGATGGTGCGTCCGTCGTGGGCTTCGCTTCCAGGCTGATGCGCTCGAAGTGCTGTAGCAGCGACTCCGGCAGAAAGCGCGTGAGCTGCGCCATGCTGTGGCGGTCGCCGGTCGACCACTTCCTGGCGTAGTACTTCAGCGGGAAGCAGACGTCGAGGAAGTCGCGGGCGCGCGTCATGGCGACATAGAACAGCCGGCGCTCTTCTTCGATCTCGTCGACGGTTCCGGTGGCCATGTCGGACGGGATGTTGCCGTCGGCGGCGTGCAGGACGTAGACGCAGTCCCACTCGCAACCCTTGGCGGAGTGGATCGTCGAGAGGATGAGATAGTCTTCCTCCCGCAGCGGAGGCCCCGCCAGGTCCTGTGTGCCGGCGGGGGGATCGAGCGTCAGATCGGTCAGCATCGCGGAGCGCGAGCGGAAGTTGGCGCTGATCTGCTCGAGCTGCTCCACGTCGCGGCTGCGCACCTGCGCCTGGTCGTAGCGACGCTCGAGGATCGGGTCGTAGAACGTCCGGACGCGCGCGATCTGCTCCGCCAGCGGGAGGCCGTCCGGCGCGATCTTCGTGAGCAGGTCGACGAGCCGCGGCCACTGCGCCGATGCGGCGCCGGGTGGGACGAAATCGCTCCACGACGCAAACGCGTAACCGTGCGACGACAGGTGCTGGATCGCGCGCTTCGCGTGCGCCGGACCGACGCCGTCGAGCAGTTGCAGCACGCGGAAGGCGCTGGTCGCGTCGCGCGGGTTTTCCGCGAGGCGCAGGATCGAGAGGACGTCCTTCACGTGTGCGGCTTCGAGGAACTTCAGCCCGCCGTACTTCACGAACGGGATGTTGCGCCGGCTGAGCTCGACTTCGAGCGCGTCACTGTGATGGGCGGTGCGGAAGAGCACGGCCTGCTTCTTGAGCGGGATGCCGGCCTCGTGGTGTTCGAGGATGCGCCGGATGACGTAATCGCACTGCTGGTCCTCGTCGGTGAGCGTGACGAGCCGTGGTTTCTGCTGGCTGGCGCGCGAGGAGAAGAGATCCTTGTTGTAGCGGTGGGGGCATAGCGCGATGACCGCGTTCGTCGCGTCAAGGATCGGTTGGACGCTGCGATAATTCTGCTGGAGCTTCAGGACGGTCGTCGTGGGGAACGTCTTGGGAAAGTCGAGGATGTTGTGCACCGTCGCGGCGCGGAACGAGTAGATCGATTGCGCATCATCGCCGACGACGGTCAGCCCGCGGCCGGTGGGGCAGAGCCGGTGCAGGATGGCGGCCTGGAGGGCGTTGGTGTCCTGGTACTCGTCGACAAGCACCGCGTCGAAGCGCTTGCGAACCTCGGCGGCGAGCGGCTCCTCCTGCATCAGGTGGTGCCAGTAGAGCAGCAGGTCGTCGTAGTCGAGCACGTTCTGCCGCTGCTTCTGCGCGACGTAAGCCTTGAAGAGCGACTTGAGCTGCTCGGGGTACGCGGCGCACCAGGGGAAGTGGGCCTTGAGCGCGGCCTCGATCGGTTCCTGCGCGTTGACGCAGCGGCTGTAAATCGAGAGGGCCGTGCCCTTCTTGGGGAAGCGGACTTCGCCCTTGTCGAAACCCAACTCGGAGCGGACGTCGTTCAGAAGGTCTTCCGCATCAGATCGGTCGATGACGGTGAAGGCTTCGCCCAGCCCCAGCGGCTGGCTATGGAGGCGCAGGATGCGGTTGGCGATCGCGTGGAACGTTCCGCCCCAGATGCGCGAGGCGACGGTCGCCGGCGCGGCGCCGCGGGACTTGGTCGAGGCGGCGAGGATCGTCTGGACGCGTTTGGTCATCTCCGCCGCGGCGCGACGGGTGAAGGTGAGCAGGAGGATTCGGCCGGGGTTGACGCCCGTGGCGATCAGGTGGGCGACACGATGGGCGAGCGTGTTCGTCTTCCCCGTCCCCGCGCCGGCGATGATGAGCAGCGGGTCGTCGCCGAACGTGGCGGCGGCGCGCTGTTGTTCGTTGAGAGAGTCCAGCCTGCCAGCATCCATGCCGCGCACCCGCGATGGTTCGGGACCTGTTCAGGTCGCGTTGTACCCGCTCGCGCCACGGATGAAAAGCGGGCAGTCGACCGGCGGGGGGGGAAAGGGGGACACTGCTCCTAACCACATTTGTAGTAAGAAGCAGTGTCCCCAGTGTCCAGTGTCCCCTTTTCCGTTCCCCCACTCGGGACAGCGCTGAGCACACCCCACCGTTTTGAAATGGCGGGCGGTATTCACGCTACACGACTGACCACGTGTTGAGTTCCGACGGCGCGCCGGCAAAGCCGCCTTCCGGACATCGCTCGGGCGACCCGCGCAGGTCGTATCCGCACGCTACGCACAGATGGCGCGTCACCCAGACCGCCCATCGTGCGCGAATGTCGTGACAAACGCGCAAAAGGACTTACGGCAATCCCGGCGGATTCCAGATTTATTTCGCGTGGTTTACGGGCGTTTCGCGCGATTCCGGAATGATCGTGCGCGATCGTCATGACAATCGCGCACGGGTGGCGGGGATGGGGAAAGACGGAGGCCGGAGCGGGGCGAGAGGAGGCGGAAAGGAGCGATGCCCGCGGATGCCCCTGGGAAGGAAGTTCCGAAATGTTCCATCGACCCGGCGCGGCGCGGTTCCCCAGACCGCCGGAATGTGCCGGAACCTTCCGGAATGTGCCGGAATGTGCCATGCGCGCCAAATGACGAAACGAACCCATTTCTTCTGCCCGCGCATTGTTCGCGCTTCGGCCGCGCAGCATCGGCGCGGGGACAGATTACCGCATTCGATTTTTGATTTTGTGGCGTCCCGCGCGTCGACATCTGCTGACATGAACTCGAGCGCACTCAACTCGGCCGCTTCGTCCGCGCCGGGGAACACGATCAAGTCGAAGAACTTCGAGCTCAAGTCCGAGGACTTCATCAAGATGATGATCACGCAGCTCCAGAACCAGGACCCGATGGAGCCGGCGAAGAACGAGGAGCTGCTCGCGCAGATGAGCCAGATCGGCCAGCTCCAGTCGGCGACGATGCTTCAGGAGAGTCTCAAGGGGATGGTTCTTCAGAATCAGATCGGCTCCGCGGGGAACCTGATCGGCAAGACGATCCAGGGGCTCGACGCCAAGAACGAAACGGTCAAGGGAATCGTCAACTCGGTGCGCGTCGAGAAGGACCAGATCTTCCTCGAGCTCGACAACGGCAAGCGGTTGTCGATGGACCGCGTGACCACGATCGCGCCGACGCCGGTGGCGACAGCGGCGTGAGGAAGGGCAAGCTGTCAGCTATCAGCGATCAGCTGTCAGCCAGAAGAATGCCCGGCGCATGGTTTGCTCTGGCTGATCGCTGATCGCCGATCGCTGACCGCTAAAGGAACTCGCATGGCACTCACCAGCACGCTGTTCACCGGGCTTTCGGGCCTGAACGTCAACCAGACGAAGCTCAACGTCGTCGGCAACAACATCGCCAACGTCAACACGGTCGCGTTCAAGTCCAGCCGCGCGTTGTTCAAGCCGCAGTTCTACGTGACCGATTCCGGCGGCACGCCCGCCGACGGGGATTTCGGCGGGTCCAATCCCAGCCAGCGCGGCCTCGGCGCCGTCGTGGCCGCGATCGAAAAGGATTTCTCGCCTGGCTCGATCGAGCCGACGGGCAAGGCGACGGACTTCGCCATCGAGGGCGACGGCTTCTTCGTCGTGCAGGGAACGGACCAGAAGTACACGCGCGACGGCTCGTTCAACCTCAACGAGGCGAACCAGCTCGTCACGACCAGCGGCGATTTCGTCCGCGGGTACGGCGTCGACGAAGATGAGAACATCCAGCTCGGCCAGCTCACGAACATCGAGATCCCGCTGGGGTCGCTGACGCAGGCCGAGGCGACGGAGAACGCGACGTTCGAGGGGAACCTCAATGCGAACGGGTTGGTCGCGACGGGTGCGAGCATCCTCAATAGCGGGCCGCTCATCATGGCCGACGGCGTGACCCAGCCGTTGCCGGGTGACCTCCTCATCAATCTGCGCAATCCAACGGACCTGGCGACGCCGCTATTCGATCCCGGCACGCTCACGCTCGCCGGCAAGCGCGGTGGGCGCAACCTGCCGGAGCTGGATTTCGTCATCGACGGAACGTCGACCCTCGCTGACCTTCAGGACTTCTTCAACCAGGGGATGGCGATCGACACGAGCGTGCCCGTACCGCCGGGCTCACCCACGCCGGGTGCCGCAGTCACCACCGTGGCTGGCGTCACGCAGTTCGTCGTTACCGGAAACCTCGGCAGCGAGAACGCGCTGACGCTCGGCGGTACCGCGTTCAGCAACTCCACCAGCAGCCCCGGCTTCGCGTTCACTGCCGACGTCGCAAGCAATCCCTCCGGTGAAAGCGTTTCGACCAGCCTGATCGCCTTCGACTCGCTCGGCACGCCACTCAACATCAATGTGACGGCCGTCCTCGAAGCCAAGGCGGATACCGGCAATACGTGGCGCTTTTACGCGACCAGCGCGCAGGACACCGATGCTGCGACGTTCGACCCCACCGCCATCAACCCACCCGGCAGCATGCTGGGCACGGGCACGATGACCTTCGACAGTAAAGGCAAACTGATCGCCAGCACGAATACGGCCCTTCAGGTCACGCGCGATGACACCGGCGCCGGCACCCCGCTGAACGTGACCCTCGACTTCTCGCAGATGACGTCACTCACCAGCGGCGAGTCGAGCCTCACCGCCACCGGCGTCGACGGCTCACCCATCGGCACCCTCAGCGCGTTCACCGTCGGCGCCAACGGGATCATCACCGGCTCCTTCGACAACGGCCTGACGCGCACGCTTGGTCAGGTCGCCATGGCGACGTTCAACAATCCGATGGGCCTCCAGGACAAGGGCGGGAACATGTACGTCGGTGGCCCCAACAGCGGCGAGCCGATCATCACGAGCCCGCTCCAGATGGGCTCGGGGGCGATCCGCGCCGGGGCGCTGGAACTGAGCAACGTCGACCTGTCGGAAGAGTTCATCAACCTGATCATCGCGTCGACGGGGTTCAGCGCCTCCAGCCGCGTGATCTCGACGAGCGACCAGTTGCTCACGGAGCTGCTCAACACGAGCAGGTAAGACGACGCGACATTCACGCGCCGCCGTGAACACCGGCGGCGCACCACCGGCTTTCGGATGAGCCGGTGGCGACGATTTAGCCCTCGCGGCAGGTGTTTATTCTGCTGTCGCGGGGGCATTTTGAATAAGGAGGAGGGATGAGGGATGAGGGATGAATAGGACGAAGACGATCTCTTCATCCCTCATCCCTCATCCCTCATCCCTATCCCCATGATCGCCCTCACACGTCTCAACGGCCAAGCGTTCGTCATCAACGCCGACAAGATCCGCTACGTGGAAGCCACGCCGGACACGGTGATCTGCTGCGACCACGGTGAGAAGATGATGGTGCGCGAGCGGCTTGAAGAAGTGATGCGCCGCGCGATCGAGTACGCCCGCGTGATCCGCAAACCGGTGACCGAGTAGGGCGATCGCCGATCGCCAGCGGCGTAATCCGGCCACAAACGGGGAAACTCTCGCGAAGCGCGCCGTTCGCTTTGCCGATAGTCATGATGACGCGGTCCCTGCGGGGTCGCGTTATTGGACGTATCGGGAAAGGGACAGGGCAACGACATGGCCGAGAAAGCGGAGAAGAAGCCTGACGCCGCCGCCGCGCCCGCGGCCGGCGCGGGGGAGAAGAAGGACGGTCACGGCGCCAAGGCGGGGGGCGGCGGTGGCCTGTTGACCAAGGTGCCGGTCCTCATGGGCGGCGTCATGATCATCGAGGCGGTCGTGCTCTTCGCGGGGTTCAAGTTCCTCGGCGGCGGAGCGCCCAAGTCGGCCGAGGGCGCGGACATCGCCCACCTCGACACCGAAGGCGGTCACGGCGAAGGTCATGGCGAGGGCGGCGGTCATGGTGACGGCGGCGCCAAGGCGCCGGCCGTCGACAAGAAGAAATCCGTCGAGATCAACGTCCTCGATTTCAGAGCGCCGAACAAACAGTCCGGGCGGACGTTCCTGTACGATGTGAGCATCTACCTGGTCACGAGAAATGAGTTCGCCGAGCAGGTCAAACAGACGATCAAGGACCGCGAGGCCTTGATTAAGGATCGGATTCGTACCATCATTGCGCAGTCCGATCCGGAGAAGCTCGGGGGCGGATCGGAACCGGGGCTGGAGACGTTGCGGCGACAAGTGAAGTATCAGCTCGACGAAATCGTCGGCGAGCAGATGATCAGCGAAGTGCTGGTCCCGCGATGCATCCCGTTCCGGACGGAATATTGAAGATTTTGGATTGCGGATTTTGGATTTGCGATTGAAATCCAAGAATCACCAATCCAAAATCCAAAATGAATCGTTTCGCCAAGGATGGTGAACCATGGCCCAAGAGCAGCCGCCTCCCGCCGCCGCCCCAGCAGCAGCGGAAACTCCCGCCGCACCCGCATCTGCAAGCGCCGCGACCGTAGCGCCGCCATCCGATGGCAGCAGTCTCGAAGACCAGGCCGCGATCGACGAGCTGCTCAAGCAGGCGAGTTTCGACGATCCCTCCGCGCTGGGTGCGCCCGCCGCGGATGCCGAGCATTTCTCACTCCCGAATTTCCAGCAGGTCATGCAGGATGCGCAGGTGTCGAGCATCGACCTGCTGCGCGACGTCGAGCTGAACGTGAAGATCGAACTGGGCCGATCGCGCATGCTCGTCGAAGACGTGCTGAAGCTGGGCGAGGGTTCCGTCGTCGAACTCGACAAGCTGGCGGGCGACCCGGTCGACGTGTTCGTCAACGATCGGCTGGTGGCGCGCGGCGAAGTGCTGGTGCTGAACGACAACTTCTGCGTCCGCGTGAACGAGATCGTCGCGGGCGTGAAGGAAGAAGGGCTGTAGGGCGCCGTTCTGGTTTTCGGTTGGGGCAGGGCGAATGCATTTCCGAGCGGTGACGCTTGTGGCGTTGATGGTCGTCGCGCTCTTTGCGCGAACGGGCGAAGCGCAGACGTCGCGCCCGTCGCCGTCGAAAGCTGCGATGGCGCCCGCTCCGGCGGCGGTTGAGACGATCATTCGACGTCCGGGCGCTGACCCGACGGCGAGCACGCGACCGGCGGGAACCGCAAAGCCGGCGCCGGTTGGATTTGATTCGACGCGCGTCGCGATCTCTCTCTCGATCGTCATCGCGCTGATCCTCGTGCTGCGATGGGTGAGCAAGCGCATGTTCGGCCGAACGATCCTCGGCCGATCGTCACGCGCGATTCAAGTGTTGTCGCGCAACGTCATCTCCCCCAAACAGCAGTTGCTCGTCGTGCAGGTGGGGCGACGGCTGGTGGTGGTTGGCGACAGCGGGCAGCAGATGAACCCGCTGTGCGAGATCACGGATCCAGACGAGATGGCGGCGCTGATCGGGCAGATTCAGGAGGAGAAGCGCGAGTCGATGTCGAACGCGTTCGGCTCATTGTTCGGCCGAGCCGGATCGGACTTCGGGAAAGATGCCCAACCGCAGCGCTCGGTTGACGCAACGGATGACGAGGACGATTCAGAAGGGCCGTCCGACGTGCGGGAAACGCGCGAGGAATTGAACGGTCTGATGGACAAGGTGCGGCTCATGTCGCGACAGTTTCGTCGCACGTGATCGATCGCACGGGATTGGGTTAAGACGATGCGCGCGTCTGAGACGTCGGCAGGAGGCTGACGCCGGGCGCGGGCTAACACCTCGGGGTGCCGCGATGAGAATGGATGCTCTCGCCGTGCTATGCAGCCGCCGCCGTTGCGCGCTGGCGGCATTTGTGCTGATCTTTGTATCGGCTCCCGCGCTCGTTTCGGCCCAATTTCAGCTCCCCCCCGGCGCCAGCCCGCAACTTCCAATCGGGACGGAGATCAAACCCACGCCCGCGTCGCCGCAATCGCCCGCGCTCTCGCCGATGCAGTTTCCCGACCTGACGAAGAAGGAGAACTTCTCGTCGGCGATGCAGATCATCATCCTGCTGACCGTTCTCTCCCTCGCCCCCGCGATCCTGATCATGATGACGAGCTTCACTCGCATCATCATCGTGCTGTCGCTGCTGCGGCAGGCGCTGGGAACGCAGCAGCTCCCGCCGAATCAGGTGCTCATCGGCCTTTCGCTGTTCATGACGTTCCTGGTGATGGGCCCGACGTGGCAGCGCGTGAACAACGAGGCGCTGCAGCCGTACATGAACGGCACGATGACCCAGCCGGCGGCGCTCGCGCAGGCTCAGATCCCCGTGCGCGAGTTCATGCTCGAGCAGATCGCGCGCAGCGGGAACGAGGAAGACATCTTCCTCTTCCACGAGTTTGCCAACCGCGATCAGCCGCCCGTCGACAAGCTCGAAGCGCAGGACGTCGGCACGATGACGCTGATCCCCGCGTTCATGATCAGCGAGCTCAAGACCGCGTTCCTCCTCGGCTTCAAGGTCTACCTGCCGTTCCTTATCATCGACATGGTGATCTCGTCGGTGCTCATCAGTATGGGCATGATGATGCTGCCGCCGGTGCTCATCTCGCTGCCGTTCAAGCTGCTCCTTTTTGTCTTAGTGGACGGTTGGCGCTTGATTGTGGAAGGGCTGATGGGTAGTTTTCTTTAGCCTTGCGTTCGAGGCCTCACGGATGGGGCCATCGGACCGGAACACCGGGCAAGTGTTCCGCGAAACTTTCGCCGCCCACGTCTCCCCCGGGCAATGACAGCGGGGCATCGGCGGCGCGACACTCAGGGAAGGGTGCGGCCATGAACGTCGATCAGGCCACAGATCTCATTCGTCACACGCTGGTCCTCGCGCTCACGATTTCAGCGCCGATGCTCTTGATCGGCCTGGCCGTCGGCATCCTCGTGTCGCTGCTCCAGGCGGTGACGCAGATCCAGGAGCAGACGCTCACGTTCATCCCGAAGATCGCCGCCATGACCGGGGCCGCCATCATCCTGATGCCGTGGATCGCGCAGCGGTTGCTCGAGTACACGGCGACCATGCTCGGCCCGGGGCTCACCCAGTAAACGAAGAAACGGATTTGGCGCTCGCGAGGATTCGCGCGCGCTGCTTGTGATTTCATGTCGATCGACGACCTGCTCCAGACCGTGCCGACTTTCGCCCTCGTGGTGTTCCGCGTGGCGGGGATGATGCTCTTCGCGCCGCTGTTCGGCAGCTCGCGCATCCCCCGCCGCGTGAAGGGACTGCTCGTCATTATCCTCGCGGTTGGCCTGATGCCGTCCGTCCCGCGCCCGCCGGTCCTTCCCGAGACGATGTGGGAGCTCACGCTGGGCATCGGCGGGGAGATGATCTTCGGCCTGGCGATGGGCATGGTCCTGAGCTTCACGTTCATCGCCGCGCAGTGGGCGGGCGAGATGATCGGCCAGCAGATGGGGCTGAACCTGAGCGAGGTGTTCGACCCGCAGTTCGGCTCGCAGGGGTCGATCGTCGGGGAGTTCTACTTCATGCTGACGCTGGTGATCTTCCTCGCCGTCGGCGGGCATCACGCGATGATCCAGGGCGTGCGCGCCAGCTTCGACGCGCTCCCGCTGCTGAGCGTCGGCATGACGCCGTCGCTGCTCGACATGCTCATCGGCCTGCTGCAATCCGCGGCGACGCTCGCGATCCAGCTCGCGGGCCCGACGTTCGTCACGATGCTCGTCGTCGACGTCGCCATGGGGTTCATCAGCAAGACGATGCCGCAGTTGAACGTGATGTCGGCGGGCCTCTCGATGAAATCGGTGATTGGGATGGGCGTGCTGATCGTCGGCATGACGCTGACGAGCAACGTGCTCGAGGGCCGCGTCACGGAGTCGATGCGGGCGGTGTCGGAGATGTGGAGCGGAGTGGGTTCGCAATAGCGCTGTGGTGAACTGATGTCCGAGGACATGGGCGACAAAACGGAAGCACCGACCCCGCGGCGCCGCATGGAAGCGCGCGAGCAGGGGAACATCGCCCGCAGCCCCGACCTCACCGCCGCCGTCCTGCTCATCGGCATGCTGATGCTGCTGAAGAACTTCGGGCCGGGGCTGGTGACGGCGATGAAGGCGCTGGTCACGGAGATGCTCAGCCGCGCGTCGCTCGCGGACCTGAGCGGCGCGGAGATCGGCGGGCAGCTCCTG
>JBAUGM010000355.1:0-24330 GCA_049679725.1 Tepidisphaeraceae bacterium | reverse complement strand
GGTGCTGGCGGCGCTGTCGCAGCGTCCGCCGCGCGACCCGCGGCTGCGCGTCACCTGGCGAAGTGGCCCGAAGCTGGTCGTGGAGATCGACGCATCGGATGGCGCCACGCTGCTGAATGGATTGTCGCCCACGCTGTCGCTCTTCACGCCCACGGGCGAAGCCCAGACGCACGCGGTCCCGCAAACCGGACCTGGCCGCTACACGCTGGCACTCGACGCGCCGCGATCGCCGCGGCTTGCGACGATCGGCGAATCGGGGCGCATCCTCGATCGTTTCGCTGTGGCGGGCCGGTACCCGGCGGAGTTCGACGCGATCGGCAACGATCGCGAGGCGATGGCCGCACTCGCGACGCGCACGGGCGGGCGCGTGATCGAGCCGGGTGATCGGACGGCGATCCGGTTCGTCGCGCCGGATACGACTGTTTCCGTCATGTCGTACCTCGCCTTCGCTGGGGGGGTGCTGATTGCGCTGGGGCTGGTTGTGTGGAGACAGACAGGGTCACTGAAGTGACCCTGCCGCTCGGGGAGCAGCTCACGCGCGCCTCAGCGTGATGTGCACGATCTCCGCGGGGGCGTTGATGCGGAGGGGGAACCAGTTGCCCACCCCGTTGGAGACGACGAGGGCGCCGGTCGGCTTCGTGTAGAGCCCGGACCAGTAGCGGTACATGCGCGGGCCGAAGCCGATCTTGTCGGTCAGCATGAGCTGTCCGCCGTGCGTGTGGCCGGCGAGCGTGAGCGGAATGCCCGCTGCGGCGGCGAGGTCGAAGGCGTGCGGGTGGTGGGCGAGGAGGATGGGGAACGCATCCGATCGAAGCTGCGCGAGCACGCGGTCCATCGACGATGCGATCGCCTCGTCGCCGCCGTTCTCGCGGCGCGAACCGCCCGGCGTCGCGCTGCCCCAGCGCAGGCCGAGGAGCTGGATCGATTCCCCGCGGACGCGGACCGTCATCGCCTCGTTGATGAGCAGCGGAACGCCGGCGGCGCGCGTGCGGCGCTCGAACTCCGCGCGGCTCTCGATCAGGTCGTGGTTGCCCTCGCACATCGCCAGCCCGTGGCGCGGATCGATGCGCTGAACGAGGTCGAGGGCTTCGTCCAGGTCGCCCAGAGCATCGTTGATGAGATCACCGGTCATCAGGACGAGGTCGGCGTTCAGGTCGTTGGTGGCGCGGACGATCTGGTCGAGGATCGGCCCGCGCGTGAACCGGCCGACGTGGATGTCGCTCACCTGCGCGATCGTGAGCCCGTCGAGCGCCGGCGGGAGCGTCGGCAACGGGATCGTGAGGCGGCGCACGCGGAAGTGCGAGAGCTGCGGCATCGACACCGCTGTCGCGATCGTCGTGACCAGCGGCGGCGTCATCACCGCGGCGGTGCGGAGGAAGGAGCGGCGAGAGACGGGGGACCACACGGACCCAGCGGGGCTCGCCGGGCCTGCTGCCTGCGTGGGCGGAACACCGTCCTCTCTCTCCCACGTACTCGGGGGAGAGGGCAGGGGAGAGGGGCAGGCGGCGCTCGACCGCGTGCTGCGCTCCATTCGATCACGCGCGCGAGTTGTCGAATCGAACGGTTCGCCGACCTCGAACGTCGCTCGCCCCTCTCCCCTGCCCTCTCCCCGGAGTACCGGGAAGAGGGAGCGGAGGGCGCGCACGATCGCGAGGGCGATCGCGGGAATCGCCCAGAGCACGACCGCCACCGGCAGGACGAGCAGATGCCAGATCAGCACTGCCGCGACCAGCGGCTTCGGCGACGTATAGCTCGGGTCGAAGCTCATCAACCGGCCCGCGAAGATCCAGACGAGGATGAGGATCTGCAGCACGACGAACGCCGCGCTGGCGAGCCGCCACCAGCGCGCCCCGCGCACGCCGCGGAGAAACCGGTCGGATTGCCAGAGCCACAGGGCGTCGAGGGCGAAGAGGATGGTGATGACCGTCAGGATGAATCCCATGCGGCCGAATCGTAGGGACGCGCATAGCCGGTCGGCCACTGCGCCCGCATCAGCGACTTGCGACCGTTCGCGGTCGCGCTATACTCGCGGCGACCTCGCTTAATATGACGCGTTCGTACGTGAAAACCTCCGTCCCCGTTTCAGACGAGAGACTTCGCGACCTCGTCGCGATCGGGTCGGCCCGACCCGGCTCCATCCGCGGGCGCGAGATGCGCCACTGGTCTTTGCCGTGCATGCTGATCGCGACGGTGCTCGGTTCAGGCTGCGTGCACCGTGAACTCACGGTGGAGAGCGACCCGCCCGGCGTGCTGGTGCACCTCAACGGCCAGGAGTTCGGCCGGACCCCTGTGACACGCGATTTCACGTGGTACGGGACGTACGACGTGGAGCTGCGCAAAGAGGGGTACGAGACGCGTCAAACGACTGGGAAGGTGATCGCGCCGTGGTGGCAGTGGGTGCCGCTCGACCTGTTCGTCGAGCTGCTGCCGCTGACGGACAGGCGCCAGTTGCACTACACGCTCAAGCCCGCGCGGGAAGAGTCTGCGGACCCGCAGCGCATGTTCCAGCGCGCCCAGGAGATGCGCGGGCAGCTTCAATCCACGTCCAACACGCGGCCGCCGACGACGGCGCCGGCGCCGGCGCCGGAACCCTAGAGCATCACGCACAAGTTCGTCGCGTTCCTTGAGCTTGTCATCCTGAGGTACTCCGAAGGATCTCGCCGAGGATGGACGGCCCTTCCGTTCGTGGCCAGATCCTTCGGAGTACCTCAGGATGACGTGTGTCGAACGCGACGAGGAGACGCGAAGGCACCCGTCACCTCGTCGGACACCGCGTTGTGAAGGGCAAGCCGCTAAGCAGCGAGTGTCGTCGCGAGCGGGAGCGCGGACTTGGTGTTCGTGATGACCACCGTCTCCCACAGGTCGATGCTCTCGAGCTTGTAACGGTAATCCACCTCGACACCCGTGCGGTGGATGAGGTCCTGGAGCACGAGGTCGCTGCGCCAGCCGAGCTTCGTGCAAAGGGGGCAGAGCCACTTCTCGAGCAGCGCGATGAACCGGTTCGTCGACTGGAAGTGGTTGACGATGACGATGCGCGCGTTGGGCTTGGCGACGCGCTGCGCTTCCTTCACCAGTTGGATCGGGTCGCTGACGACGCTGATCACGTGGCTGATGAAGACGTGGTCGAACGTGTCGTCGCCGAACGGGAGCTGCAGCGCGTTGGCCTGGAAGGCGGTGGCGCGGCGGAGGCCGCGCTCGCGGATCTTCTTGCGCGCCTCGCGGAGCATGCCGGCCGAGAGGTCCACGCCGATAATCTGCCCCCGGTCGGGGTAGTAGTTGAGCGATACGCCCGTCCCGATCCCCAGGTCCAGGACCCTGTCGGACTCGGCGATGTTCATGTGGTTGATGGCGCGTTCGATGCGGCGTTTGACGAGCCGGCCGAACGTCGCGTCGTAGAACACGGAGTGGACGTCGTAGATTTTCTTGGTGCTGGCTTCCTGCATGGGGCGTCGTGTGCCTTCTCGAGCGTGCTCGACATCTTGGCCGAGCCCGGTTTACAGCGGGTTGGGCCGTCTGGTGAAGGTCGCAATTTAGTGGGGGGTGGGATTTTTGCCAAGTATGGAAAAACAGGACGATTGGAACGAACCACCGGCTGCGGCCCGGCTTTTCATCGCTCCGCCGTCATTCCCGCGGCGGGCGCGTCCACGAGCCACGACAGCTTGCCGCTCGTCGGTGAGATGAGTTGCACAGGCAACCGTTCGGGATCGGGCGACCCTTCGAGGACTTCCGACAGGCGGCTCGCCTTGTTCGCGCCGGTGACCGTCAGGAGCACTTCGCGGGCGCGATTGATGAACGGCGCGGTCATCGTCAGCCGCGTCGTGTTGAGCTTCGGGACCGGATTGGCCACGGCACGGTGCTTGGTCTCGCGCAGCGCCGGCGTGCCGGGGAAGAGCGAGGCGGTGTGACCGTCGTCGCCCATGCCCAGGAGGATCAGGTCGAGCCCGCCCCCCTCTCCCTCGCCTGCCTGTCCTGAGCTTGTCGAAGGAAACTTCTCCTTCAGTATTTGGCCGTACTCTTTCGCGGCCTCTTCCGGGTCGATCTCGCCGCGCATGCGGTGGATGTGGTCGGCGGGGATGGGGACCTTCGACAGCAGCGTGTCGCGCGCCATCCGATAGTTGCTGTCGGCATGATCGGGCGGGACGGTGCGCTCGTCGCCGAAGAAGACTTCGACGTTCCGCCAGTCGATGCGGTCGCGGTGCGCGGGGCTGGCGAGAAGCTCGAACAGCGCCTTGGGCGTCGATCCGCCGGCGAGGGCGATCGTGAACTTGCCGGACAGTGCAATGGCCTCGTTCGCGGCGCGGACGATGCGCTCGGCGGCCTCCGCGGCAACGGCGGGGGGATCGGGAAGGACCTTGATCTCCGCCGCCGTCATCGCAGCAGTTTAACGCATGCTCGCAGCCGTGACGAGAGTTGATGAGCGATGAGTGAGAGAAGGGTCGGCGCTCCTTCCCTCGTCACTCATCGCTCATCACTCATTCGTCAGGCATTCATTCCCCGGTCGCGTCGCCCGCGTCGGTCGCGGCCACGTCCGTCGCCTTGGGAGCGTCCGCGCTGCCCACGTAGGTGAACTTTTGGCCGCCGACGGCGGCTTCGACCATCAGGCCGGCCTTGGGATCGGCGAAGACGACCACGCCGTCGCGGTAGTTCGCGGCTTTGGCAGCGCCGGCATCGATAAGGACGGCCGAGAAACTGGCGGTCAACTCCGTGCTGTTGGACTTGAACCGGCTCAGTGCGTCTTCGTTCTGGAAGACGATCAACTCGGAAAGCGCCTGCCCGCCGACCTGAAGGCCCAGAGTGGCCTGGGTCACATCGGCATAGCCGACCATCTCCCCCTGCTCATACACCACGCCGCGGCCATACGCGCCGCCGCCGATCAGGCCTCCCTTGCCCACCGAGGGGAACACCGCGTAAGCGTGGGCCTGATCGATGAAACGATCGAGGCTGGCGTCCTGCTGCTTCATCGCAGCCAGGGTCGCATCGGACTTCTTGTGCAGGGTCTGTCGGGCCTCCTGGGTCTTGGGCGTCGTGCCACAGCCGACAACAACGAACAGCAAAGCCGGCAACACCGCGAGGCGGTAGCTGATTCTCTTCATGGGAAGTCTCCTTGTTGCATTCTCATCACCCAACATCGAGTGATGAAGAGGTTCAGGATTGCGCCTCCGAGAAAAGCCGGGTGAAGGCAGGAACACCAGTCCCCGGCCGGAGGAGCGACTAACCCCTACTTCGGCTGCCCTACGGTCAGGATTTGGTGAATTGAAGAAAAAAAATGAGGTTGATGCAGCTGGATGGCGCACTTTTTCGACCGCCACAGCTTCGCCAGCAGGATCTCGAGCTTCGGAAACGGGGGTAGCTTGACGACGTCGGAATCCGAGCCGCCGGGGCTGAGCACCTCAACTCAAGACACCTCTGCCGACGCCGAGGGCGGAAACTCGACGCCCGCGTAAATCTCCCGGAGTGGCACGGTGACGTCGACCGCACCCAGTTGCGCCGCCGCCTCGATTCCGGCGAAGGCCTCGAAGTGCCACGAGCCGTCCGGAAACCGTCGGTAGCTCTCCACACGCGGGAAGAGCTGCGCGACCAGGACGTATTCCTCGAATGACTCCATCTCCCGATAGAGATCGAATTTGGCGGTCCGGTCGTACTGTTCCGTCGACGGCGAGAGAACCTCGATCAGCACGCGCGGGTTCGTGACGACGTCGCGCATCGCGCCGGCCGCCGGATGAAACTCGGGGCTGCCGCAGATGATGGACCCGTCCGGATAGGTGATCCGGCGCCGGGTTGCGATGGCCACTTTCAGATCGGAGCCGTAGACGCGGCAGGGCTTGCCCTTCAAGGCGTTCCCGATCTCGCGCAAGCAGTTCGTCGCGATCAGGGCTTGCTCATGGGTGCCGCCGGCCATCGCGACGATTTCTCCGTCGCGATACTCGTGCTTGTCGTCGGAATCCCTCTCGGTCCGGAGGTACTCCTCGATCGTGAAGGCGCGGGAATGAGCAGAGAGGGACATAGGGGAAGTATACCATCGGCGGCCAGCACGGCCGCCCTGCTTCGCTTCTCACCCCACCTGATGCGCCGGCGGCGGGAGGTCGTCGTGGATGGTCTGCTGCTTCGGCTGATCGCCCGCGTAGGTGAAGAGGATCATGTCATCGTCGATCCGCGCCTGCAGGTGCACCGGGCGCTGCCAGATCTTGTAGACGTTCTTCAGCGTTTCGACGGCGAACTTGATCTCGATGTCCAGTCCGTTGTGCCGGTGCGCGAGGTACAGCTCTCCGCGGTTGCAGTAGTTGCCGTCGAGCACGTATATGAACGGCCGGCCCATGTTCGTGAGCTGGTAGAGCATCGTCTGCTTGATGCGCTGCGGGTCGCGCGAAACGATGCGCAGCTGCCCGGTGTGCGGGTCGCGGCCGTACTGGTAGAATTTGTGCTTTTCGATGAATTCGGGCGTCATGAACTCATCGATGAAGTTCACGTCGTTGTAGACACGGCGGACCTCGAAGATCTTCTCTCGACCGAGGCCGACGCCCTTGTCCCACTTCTTCTTTGCCCCCAGGTTCTGCGACTCGTCGTACTCCTTGCCGAACTTCCCCTTGTTCCAGCGGTCCTCGATGTCGCGGAACAGTTCCAGGCCGATCTTGTACGGGTTGAAATTGCCCGGCGGCATGTGGACGGTGCCGCTGTGGTGGTCGGCGTAGTCGATCACGTCCTTCGCGTCGACGAAGTGCTTGGTCATGAGCGTGCTGTGCCAGTACGACGCCCAGCCTTCGTTCATGACCTTCGTCATCCCCTGCGGCGCGAAGTAGTACGCCTCTTCGCGAACAATTGAGAGGCAATCTGCCTGCCAGTCATCCAGTCGAGCGTGATCGAGAAGATACTGAAGCACGTCGCGCGTCGGGCGCGCGGGGGAGACGTGGCGCATCTTCGCCTTGTCGTCGCGCAGCTTCTTCGCCTCCGCCTCCAGCGCGGCCGGCGGGTTGATCCACCGGTCCATGTAGTCCTTGCTGCGGAATTTCCCGCTCGGCTCCTCGCGCTTCGGCTCGACCTTGGGCATCTCGCTGGGACCGCGCTTGAGGAACATGCTGTGCGGGTCGATGAGGTCCTCGACGGAGAGGCACACGTCCAGCCACTTCTCGACCGTGTCGTAGCCGTGCTTCTCGATGTGCTTGCGCACGTGCGTCGAGTGGTTGGCCATCTCGTCCATCATCTTGCGGTTCGTCTGGCTGAACCACAGGTTCTGCTTGAAGAAGTCGCTGTGGCCGTAGACGTGGGCGATGACCAGCTTCTGATCGACCAGCGCGTTGGATTCCTGCAGGTAGGCGTAGCACGGGTCGTTGTTGATGACCATCTCGTAGATGCGGCCCAGGCCGTAGTGGTGGCGCTTGCGCAGCCCCTCGTACTCCGAGCCGAACCGCCAGTGCGGGTAGCGCTGGGGGAACCCGCCGTAGGCGGCGATCTGGTTCATCTGCTCGTAGTCGCACATCTCGAAGATGACGGGGAAGAAATCGAGACCGTACGACCGCGCCTGCTCGCGGATCTGCTTCTTGGCGGCGAGCAACTCGTCGGGGAACGGGGCGAGCGTGTGGGAGGCCATGGGCGTCACTCCATCGATCACCAAGCGGTGGCAACCGGATACCTCTTCATCCAATGGTCGTCGGTGAGGAGGGTCAGCCCTTCATCGATCGCGATCGCCACCAACTTCATAGACCGCAGTCCTTCAGCTCTTCGTCGGTTAGCGGGGCCTGAAAGTCGTCGGACATCCAGATCTTGCCTTTGAACATCCCGAACACGCGTTCACGAGGATTCTCCTCCGCGGGAACGAGACGAACGGCCGGCTTTCCCTCCTGGGAGATGACGACTTCTTCGCCGGCTCGCGCGCGAGCAACCAAATCCGCAAGCTTGGGTGCCGCTTCCTGAACGTCCAGCTGAGTCATGACGGTCTCCGAGAACCTTTTCAGATCATATGCGACGAATCTGGTTCATCGCGCGAGCAAGGTGGCGCGCGCGCTTGCGACTTCATTCGATTGTAGTCATCCTCACGGCACGCAACTGCCTGATAATCCTATCGGCCATGCCGGGCTGAAAGGGGCAGTCGAGCGACGGGGCAAATTGTAACGCCACGGGGGCTGGGGGTTCGCCTCTGGTCGCGAAATCGAGTATTGGTCCACCACCGCGCGGCGACGGCCGCATCGCGCGATTGATCCGAATGGGCGAAAGTCATTACGTCAACGAGCGCGCCGGTCGCCTGATCGATGCGGGGGTCCTCACGCTGGCGATCGCGCTCGGCATCACGCTGCGGGTGCACTTCCTGTATCAGCCGATTAAGTACGATGAAGCGCTGACGTTCACCTTCGCGACCCAGCCTTTGTCGCAATCGTTGAGCGAAGGGTACTTTCCCAACAACCACCTCCTGCACACGCTGCTCGCCCACGCGAGCATGAAATGCTTCGGGCAGTCCGAGTGGTCGCTGCGCGTGCCGGCATTCGTGGCCGGCGTGATGATGATCCCGGCGACGTGGCTGATGGCGCGGCGGCTCTTCGGCGGCACGGGCGCAGCGCTGGCTGCCGCGATGCTCGTGGCCGTCTCGTCGGCGCTAGTGGACTACTCGACGAATGCGCGCGGCTACACGATCGTCGCCCTGATCTTCCTGATCATGCTCACGGTCGCCGACGTGATCATGCGCGAGACGCTCACCCGAAGGGCACAGTGGTGCGCGTGGGCGACGATGGCGATCCTCGCAGCCCTGGGGTTCTACGCGATCCCGGTGATGCTTTACCCATTCGGCGCGGTGGCCGTCTGGATGGGTCTTCACGCGCTGCGGCGCCGTCCGGCGATGCGCATCCCGCTCATCGCTTCGACCGCCGCGGCGGCGCTCCTGATCCTGCTGCTGTACGCCCCGGTATTCCAGAGGTCCGGCATGGAGGCGGTCGCGGGCAATAAGTTCGTCCGGTCCCTGAGCTGGGCCGACGTGCTCGCCCGGCTGCCGGGAATGGCGCGCGACACCTGGCTGCTCTGGATGCGGGACATGCCAGCGGCCATCGTCGGGGCGTTGGTGATCGGCGTCGTCGCGTCGCTCGTCCTGAACCGTCGCGATCCCGTCGGCCGAGCGCATCCGCTGATCGTGGCGGTGGCGTGGTGCGCGCTGGCGGTCGCGGTCCAGCGCGTCGTCCCGTACCCGCGCGTCTGGCTGTTCCTGTTGCCCCTGGTCTTCGCGAGCGCCGCGGCCGGGATCGAGGTGCTCTTGCGGTTACCCGTCGTGCCGCGATACGAACACGGCGCGGTCGTCGCCGGGCCCCTGCTCGTCCTCGTCATCGGAGCATGGCTCGGCTGGCAGACGTACGCGGCCGAGTCACCGACTTATTCCGAGGAAACCGGCACGCTGCCGGCCGCCCCGCGGATCGCGCGGGACCTCGCCGCGCGGGTCCGGCCGGGTCACCGCCTCGTCGCCCACGTTCCCGCCAGCGCGCCGATGCGCTTCTACTGCCGCCGCAACCGGATCCCCGGCGCGATGTGGCTCCCGCGCCCCGACGCGCCGCCGCACCCGATACTGTGGGTCATCGTCCGCGAGCCGACGCAGACGTTGGAGTTCGTGTTGAGAGCCCAGCGGGTGACGACTGAGCCCTACGGTCCACCGCGGAAGGTGCGGGAATACGCGGGCGCCAGTCTCTACCGCCTCGTTCTCAGGGACGACGCGGGAGCGACGACGGGACCGGTCCCAATCACCCCGGAGGAACCGCCGGCCCCGAGGTGGTGATGACCGCTACGGCAGCTTGAAGACCTTCGACAGGGGCAACACAAACCCGGGCAGCACCGGCTCGTCGCGGATCTCGTCCCCGACGGTCAGCGTCACCGGCTTCTGCCCGACGCGGCGGACGACGACCGTCTGCGCCCTCGGGTCCGCGACCCACACCACAGCGGCGCCGTTCGCCAGCCACATATTCACCTTCTCCGCCACTTCGCGTTTCGTGTCGCCCGGCGACACCACTTCGACGGCCAGATCGGGAACGCCGTCCATGTAACCTGATGGGATCGCGCCCGGAATGCGCGCCTTGCGGACGAAACTGGCGTCCGCCGCGCGCACGAGGTCCGGACCCCGGGTAATCACGAACCCAGTCTCGGCGGCGAAGACGTATCCGAGGTCGTTGGCATCAACGAATTCATGGAGGAAACGCCCAATCCGCAGTGCCATGACGCCATGCTCCGCGCCCGCGGGGCTCATCATGACGAGTTCTCCGTAGATCAACTCGCACCGGCCGATGTCGCCCATGGCGAGCAGTTCGGCGGCGGTGATCAGTCGTGAAGATGTTGCAGTCGCCGTCACGTCACGCTCCTGCTTTGCGCGTCACACCTCCGAAACCACTCGCGCGGATAGAGATAATCCTCGCCGGAACCATCGACAATGCGAATTACATCTGAAGTATCACGGGTTCCCGGGCGGAGCACGATACTTGCGCCCAACGCGGAGATCGACCTTGTACTCACCCGAGTTCAGGCACTCCGCGCGGCCAATCACGCGTGCCGGATCGATCTTCGCTTGCTGGCGGAGCTTGCGACGTAAAGCGGGAATAGAACTTGCCTCAGCAAGTACCTCAACCTCACGAATTAGGCCGATGATCTTGAACCACAAAGCTGTAACTCAAGAAGATGGACGTCACCTTTCTCCGCTCCTCCACCTACCGATACCTTTCAGCGAGAAACGTTCCGAATGGCAGCAAAGGTGGATGTCACCTTTCTTCGCACCGTCCCATTTCAGCGCCGTCCACGCCGTAGCATCACGATGCAACCCAAGCCCACAAGCGAGCAACAGATTCCCAGCACGAGCAGCAGTGTGCGCGGCTCATACGTATCACCCGACAACGCAGCGTAGATCCACAGCGGTCCGTAGAAAACGCATGGCGCGCCGACCGCTGCCACGGCGACTGCCAGTGCAACCGGCATCCGCCGTGGCGCGACATTCGGGCTCGCGTATTGGAGGGCCGTAGATTCCTTCTTCAACGCTCAATGTCCCTTCCCGAAAAACGTCTTGATCGAATCGTAAATGTCGTCCTTCGAGTTCACCCGGCTCGTCAGCACCTTCTCATGGCTGCGCAGGTGCTCGTGCAGCACGTTGATGAAGTTTCCCGAGCCATACGCGCTGGCGACCTGGCAGTAGCCGAACATGTTGCACATGGGGAGCAGTTGTTCCTTGAGCATCTTCACGCAGTCGCGGCTGTCGGCTTCGCTCGAGTTGTCGCCGTCGCTGAAGTGGAAGAGGTAGATGTTCCACTCGTCGGCGGAGTAGTGCGAATCCAGCAGTTGCTTGGCCGCGCGGAAGGCGCTGCTGATCTTCGTGCCGCCGTCTTCGCGGAGATGGTAGAAGGTGTGCTTGTCGACCTCTTTCGCGCTGACGTCGTGGACGATGTAGCGGCTCTCGATGCCCTCGTAGTTCTTGCGCAGCCACGTGTCGATCCAGAAGGACTCCAACCGCACGAGCTCCTTCTGTTCCTCGCCCATCGAGCCGGAGACGTCCATCATGAAGATGATGACGGCGTTGCTCTGCGGGCTCTTCACTTCTTTCCACGAGCGGTAGCGGATGTCCTTCTTCTGCGGGATGATGACCGGCGCATCGGGGTTGTAGTCGCCGGACATGATCTGCCGCTTGAGCGCTTCCTTGAACGACCGCTTGAAGTGCCGCAGCGAGTCCGGGCCGACCTGGCGGATGCCGCTGTACTTGTCGCGAATGGTCGTGATGCGGTGCTTGCCCTTGGGCTCGATCCGCGGGAGTTTTAGTTCTTCCGCAAGAATCTCCGCCAATTCGTCGAGCGAGAGGTCGACCTCCATGATGTGGGCGCCGGGTTCGGTGCCGCCCTGCGTCTTGCCGTGGCCCGGCTGGCCCTTGCCGACGACGTCGCCCTCCTTGCCGTCGCCCGCGCCGACGCCCTGCGAATTGTCGCCGTAGCGGAAGTGCGGCAGCTCGATGCCGCGCACGGGGATGCTGATCAGGTGCTTGCCTTCCTTGCCGATCAGCTCGCCCTTGGTGAGGAACTTGCGCAGGTCCTCCCGGATCCGGCCTTTGACGATCTGCCGGAAGCGCTGGTGATCTTTTTCGATCTTCAGGACCATGCTAGGTCACCCGGGAAAATTCAGGCGCGTAGCGCTCCCGCCGGAGTCTATCTGGTAGACATCTCCAGTGGCCGTGTCGATGCGATATGCACCGCGGTCGGAGGCACCGCCGGCCGGATCGATCGACCAGACGTGGAGTCGGTAGCGCTCCCCGCCATCGCCCGCCGCCCCGAATGTGAGGGCAAGGCACAAGCCTACGAGCAGGCCGATCGTCACGTTTCGCCAATCACGTTGCACGAATCGTTTCATCGCACGCTCCTCTAAAAGTCCACCGGCGGATGCTGGATCACGGTCGTAGGCGCGGGACGTTGATGCGCCGCCGCCTTCTTCGCGGCCTCCTGCACCTTCCACACGACCGGCACCAGGATCGCCGACAGCACCAGAATAATCCCGCACACGGCCAGCAGTTCGCGCCGCGACAGACCGGGGACCGGAAGATCCACCGCAATCGGACGCCGGCGGCGGTGGCCGGACATCCTCGGATATCCCAGCAACTTGGGACGCTCCGTCGCCATATGACCTCACGGCGCCGCTGCCAACGCCTCCAGTGCCTCTTGACGTACCGGCGTTACCTCTGGCTTGTATGTCTCGCTTGCCTTCGCCAGCGACGGCAGCACCGCCGCGGGCGGGAAGACGGACTTGCCGCGGACGCGGGCGAAGACGGTGACGATATCGCCGCCGATCGTCGCGACGAGCCGGCCGCGGTCGACGCGGGCGATCACTGAACCGAACTCGGCCACCTCGCGGTTCTGGAGCGTCATGTACGTGTCCATCTGCACCGACTGGTGGTCGACCGCGCCGGCGCGGTGCACGAGCGTGCCGTAGCGCACGGTCGAGGGGGGCTCGAACTTCAGGGCGAGCCGGCGCTGGCCGGTGGCTTCGCGGAAGACGCCCTGCTGGTCGTACGAGCCTTCCTCGACCCACTCGCCCGCAAACCGCGAGCCGCACCCGCCGGCGAGTCCGAGGAGCAGCAGGCCGCACGTCAGTATCGAACCGCGCATCGCATAGCCCTTCTCTCTGAGAGATTTTTTGAACCGCAGATGAACGCAGATAAACGCAGATGAAAACGGAACTTCCTTCATCTTATCCGCGTTCATCTGCGTTCATCCGCGGTTCCTGTTCCTAGTCTTCCTGCTTGCTGTCGCCGCGGGCGAAGATGCTCGCGACGTAGTTGAGCACGTCGGTGGCGCTGGCTTCGTTGTAGCCGAAGTACTTGATCAGCCGCTGCTTGACGACGTCGATCTTCTGCTGCGTTTCGTCGTCGACGACACTGCTGACGAGGTTCTTCAGCTTGATCGTGTCGCGCTGGTCCTCGAACAGTTTCAGCTCCAGCGCCTTGAGCAGCCGGGCGTTCGTGTTGTATTCGAACTTCCGGCCGTCCAGCGCCAGTGCGCCGATGTAGTTCATGATCTCCTGGCGGAAGTCGTCCTTGCGGCTCTCGGGGATGTCGATCTTCTCCTCGATCGAGCGCATGAGCCGCTCGTCGGGGTCCTCGTCGCGACCCGTGTAACGATTCCGCACGCGCTCGTGCTGCGTGTACGCGCGGACGGACTCGATGTAGTTCGTCGCCAAGCGCTTGATCGCGTCCTCGTCGGCGCTGATCGCACGCTGCACCTCGCCCTTGAGGATGTCTTCGTACTCTTCACGCACGACGGCGAGGATCTCCTTGTACTCCTTCTTCAGTTCCTCGTCGGTGATCAGCGAGTGGTGGGACAATCCCTCTTCCAGCTCGTTCATCACCATGAACGGGTTGATCGTCTTCTCCTGCTGCGCCTGGTGCGAGACGAGCGAGTTGCTGATCTTGTCCTGAATGTATCGCGGGCTGATCCCCTGCATCCCCTCGCGCGGGGCCTCTTCCTTCAGCTCCTTGATGGAGTCCTCGGTGAAGCCCGGGATGCTCTTGCCGTTGTAGAGCTTGAGCTTCTGGAGCTTGGTGATGCCCGCCTTCTTCGGGTCGGCCAGGCGCGTCATGACCGCCCACATCGACGCGACCTCGATCGTGTGCGGCGCGATGTGGATGCCCTTGATCTTGTCGGTGCCGAAATCCTTCTGGTAGATCTTGATCTCATCGTCGAGCCGGATGTTGTACGGCACGTCGATCTTGATCGTGCGGTCGCGGAACGCCTCCATCATCTCATTGCCCTGGAGCTTCTTGTACTCCGGCTCGTTCGTGTGGCCGAGGATGACTTCGTCGATGTAGGTCTGCGCGAACTTCTTCGGCTTGATCATGTGCTCCTGGCTCGCGCCGAGCAGGTCGTAGAGGAACGCGACGTCGAGCTTCAGCACCTCGATGAACTCGACGATGCCGCGGTTGGCGATGTTGAGCTCACCGTCGAAGTTGAACGCGCGCGGATCACTATCGCTGCCGTACTCGGCGATCTTGCGATAGTTGATGTCGCCGGTCAGTTCCGTGCTGTCCTGGTTCTTCTCGTCCTTCGGCTGGAACGTGCCGATGCCGCGGCGGTCCTTCTCGCTGAGGATCAGCCGCTTGACCTTCACGTGGTCGATGGATCTCTTCCAGTCGCCGTCGTACATGTCGAGCAGGTCGCCGTAGATCTTGCGGCAGAAGGGGCAGACGTCGCCGTAGAGCTTGACCTTGCGGCCTTCGGGGACCTTCTCGTTGATGACGTCCAGCACATCCTGCCGCGCCTCGTGCGGGATGAGCAGGAGCGGTTCCTCATGCATCGGGCACTCGAGGTAGTGCTCGCCGTCGTCTCCGCCGTGGAGGTTTTTCGGGACGCGCCAGGCGTAGGTGTAGCACTTGCCCACTTCCGTTTTGGAGTAGGCCTCAATCCCCTTCTTGAGCAGGCGGGCGATCGTGCTCTTGCTCGACCCGACGGGGCCATGGAGCAGAAGGATGCGCTTCTCCGTGCCGTACCCCTGCGCCGCCGACTTGAAGAAGTCGACGAGCTGCATGAGCGGGCGCTCCAGGCCGTAGATCGCATCGGCGCCGTGCTCGACGGGGTCGGCGAAGAACTTGTAGCGGATGAACTCCTGCTTGAACTGCGTGCCCGTCTCCGACCCGTAGCTGAGGACCATGTCGTAGACGCGCTGGAACGCGTTGCGCGCAACGGACGGGTTGTCGTGCGCGATGTCGAGGTATTCCCAGAACGACCCCTCCCAGTGCTGCTCGCGGAAGTGGGACGTGTCCAGGCGACGGTCGATCAGGGAAACAAGCGGGTTGCTTTTCTGAGTATTAGCCATGTGCGTGCGCTCCCATAGTCGTACGACCCCGGAACATCGCGGGGTCATTCATCTAGACACGGTTGCGGGTGTGTGGTGGGTATGTGCGGCCCGGCGCGACGCGTGGTGACGAGCGACGGGGCGACCCCATGGTGCACGGGGCGGCAACCTCTCCGTGCACCGCGATCGGTCGCGCGGGTGGAAGCCGGCCGCGTAGGCGGGACTTCGTTGATGCGGCCGCCCCGGTAGCGGCTCCGTAGCTGCACCGACGGCCGGACAACAAGCTCCGAACGGCTACGACCGGCGTACACAAGACGCGCCCGATCGTCCACATCCGTCTATCAACATCGGACGCCGCGTGCGACTTCCGATATCGAATTCGACGGCTCGAGCCTGGCTCGTTCGGTTCAGCGGGGCTTGGCCCGGCTGCTTGAGGGGCGGGGTCCTAAACAGTCAAAGAGATACCCGCGCCATCAAGGTCGCGCCGCGGTGGCTCCCGCGACGCCGGAACGCAAGTCCGGGCGAGATGAAAACAAAACGCATCCCTGACTTTCGCCCGGCTGTCTCCCCATTCCTATTCGAAGCTTACACTTCGATATACGCCAAGTCCACGTAAAACCGGACGCGGCTGTTCACGCCCTCACGCACCGCTCGCGATGGAGATTTTGTTCATTCACGCGGCGCGCCCGGCGGGTGCAGCATATGCATTCCGAACAAGCTGCCCATTTCATCGGATCGCGACGCGCGCGGAAACCGCGCGTCGTGCCGGTGCGTTGTCGGCGGAGGTTGGGCGCGCGGAGCGCCGCCGGCACATGTCGTTCCACCTCATCCGCGCGTAAAGGAGATCGCCATGAAGAAGCAGCTACTGACGGCGGCGCTCGCGATGGGAATGTGCGCCAGCGCCGGCTTTGCGCAGTCGAAGCGGGACCCGGACGTCCAGAAGACGCTCGAGCGCGCCTACCCCGGCGCGCAGACACAGGTCATGGGAACGGAGCAGGTCAACGGCGTGAAAGTGTTCAACGTCAACGTCGCCACCGAGAAAGGCGGCAGCACGGCGCAGGTCACCGAGTTCGGCGACTTTCTCATCTACGGCGCGCCGCAACGCTCGGCGGAGCTGACGAAGAAGATCACCAACGACGTCGGCCAGATGTTCCTATCGAAGCCGTCGGACATCCAGCTCTATCGCTCGACGTCCTACCTGATCGACGTTCCCGTGCAGGGCGAAGGCAAGAAGCAGCAGACGTACCAGATCCGGCTGGATCCCGTCGGCCGCGTGCTGGACATTTCGAGCCCCGACGAGATGCGGGCCAGCCAGCGCGGCGCCGACAAGCAGGCGGTGAAGGACGAGAAGGTCGCCAGGCAACTGGAGCAGGTCGCGCGCGAGCGCTACGTCGGCAAGGAGCCTGCGCTTCAGCGCATCACGCAGTCGGACGTTCCCGGCTTCTACGAAGCCGACTTCAAAGGCGCCGCCGTCACGTTGAACGATCAGGGCCAGATCCTGACCATCCGCGAGGACGTCCCCGGTAAGGAGCTGCCCCTGCCCGTGCGGCAGGCGCTGGAGCAGCTCGTGAAATCCTCGACGCGCGCTCAGCGCGTGGAGGAGGAGTACTTCCAGTTCAGTCAGCAGAGCCCCACCGGCAACGCCGTCGTCATCAAGATGCGCCCGGACGGTGACATCATCGACGTGGTGAACACGCAGGCGCAGCAGGAAGAGGAAGCCGTCGTCGCCAAGCACAAGGAGAAGGCAGCCGGCAAGGCGCCCGCGCCGGCGAAGAAGGCGAATTGAGTTCTCTTACTCCCTCTCCCCGTACTCGGGGAGAGGGCGGGGGAGAGGGGGCAGCCGCGACGCGCGGTCCCGCAGCGCGCAAAGCTTGCTCCGCCGCCGGCCCCTCTCCCTAACCCTCCCGAGTACGAGGAGAGGGAACAGGAAACATCACGCCTTCACCAGCGGCATCAGCTTGAACTGCTGGCCGAGGATCGGCTTGCTGGGGGTTTCGAGCCACGCCTGCAGCACCGTCGCGTAGACGCTGCGGAAGTCGACGTTGTATTTCAGGTCGCCCTGGTCGAGGTCCGTCAGCGACGGGTGGTTGCCGAAGATCCCTTCCTTGATCCCGCCGCCGACGAGGAACATCGGCGCCGCGGCGCCGTGGTCGGTGCCGCCGCTGGCATTCTGCTCGACGCGGCGGCCGAACTCGCTGAAGGTCATCATCAACACGCGCTGGTCGTTGCCCTGCTTCGTGATATCCGACCAGAAGGCGCTCATGCCTTGCGCGAGCTGCGTCATGAGCTGCTCGTGACGCCCCTTCTGATTCTGGTGCGTGTCGAACCCGCCCAGGCTGACGTAATAGACGCGCGTGGGCAACCCGCCCGCGATCATCGCGGCGACGCCGCGGAGCCCTTCGCCGAACTTGTTCCTCGGATAGTCGGCGGTGGTGGTGTAGCGCTGGGTCATCGCCAGGATGTCATCGCTGCTGAGCTGCGCGTCCATCGCGGTGCGATGCAGGAAATCGAGGGGGGTGCCGACGGATTCGTCCACCTTCTTGCCGAACGCGCGGATGACGCGCTTCTCGGCAGCCGGCTGTGTCGCGGGCTTCTGTTCGCGCAGGTTGAGCCGTTCGTAGTTCGCGCGGTCCGGCCCCGCGTACCGGTACGCATCGGCCGTCTCGAAGGAGACGGGCGTGACGCGCTCGCCCTGCATGGCCAGCGGCATGCGCTCGCCGATCGACACCCCGACGTGCGGGTCGCAGCCGGGGCAGGCGTTGTCGAAGTACCGCCCCACCCAGCCGCTGGTGACGATTTCCTTCTCCGGATAGGCGCTCGACCAGATGTCCGTCGAGCGGAAGTGCGAGCGGTTCGGGTTCGGATAGCCGACGCCCTGGATGATCGACATCCGCCCGTCGTCGAAGATCTTCTTCAGCGGCGCGAGGTTGGGGTGCAGGCCGAGGTAATCGTTCACCTTCAGCACCTCGCTGCCACCCACCGCCAGCGTCCGGCGGGCGCTGTGGTACGCGTCGTCGCCGTACGGGATGACCGTGTTCAACCCGTCGTTCCCACCGGCGAGTTGCACGACGACGAGGATCTTCCCGTCCTTGCCGCTGGGCTTCTGCGTCAGCGGCACGTCCAGCGGGTTGGCGATGGCGAAGACCGTCTGATCCAGGAACGTGGGCACCGTCGCGCCCACGGCCAGCATCGTCAACCCCTTCTGCAGGAACACGCGGCGCGTCGTGGTGTCTTCGAACATGGCTCTTCCTCGTGGCATGGGTTTTCAACCCATGCGTTCGTTCGGTACACGGGTTGAAAACCCGTGCTACGGAGCGGCGTCAGCACAACTGATAGTCCGGCATCGACACGATGAGTTGTACCATCTTCGTCACCGCTTCGTCGTTCGGCCGCTCGCCGAGCGACTCGATCAGCACGTCGCGCTTGTGGCTTTCGATCGGGCGCTGGATGAGACGCGCGACCCAGGCGTCGACGATTTCGTACGGCTGGCCCGTCGTCTTCACCGCGAGCGCGGACGTTGGCGAGGGGGACGCAGCGCCGCGCCCGCGGCGACCGCCTTCGCGGGCCAAGAGCGTTTGGCCCCCGACCATCTTCACCGCGGTGTTGTAGCGGACGAAGAGCGTGCTCGTGTTGATCCACGCGCGCCCGCCCGGCCAGCCTTTCACGTTCGGCGGGTCGAGCGGGACCTGCCCCATCTGCTGCAGCGCCCCGCTCAGCCCCCGCCCCACCGGCGCTTCCAATCCGAGCAGCCGGCTCGTGCCGACGACCAGCTGCACCGGGCTCTTGATCTGCGTCCCGATCGCCTTGTCGCTGTAGAACGCCTGGCTCGTGAAGATCGCGCGGAGCAACGGGCGGAATTCCCACTTGTTCTCGCGCAGCACCTGGCCGAGTCCCTGCGTGATTTCGGGCTCGGGGTTCTCGTAGGCGAAGAAGTTCCACAACCGACCGGCGATGTACGACCCGCACGCGCGGTGGGCCAGGATCGCGTCGATCACGTCCTTGCCGTCGAGGTTGCCCCGTCGGCCGAAGAATGACTTCTCGCCGTTGTCGTGGTCGTACTTGCGGAAGATGAAGCTGTCGCCGTCGTGGCCCCAGCCGGTGAACGCGCGGGCGGCCTCCTTGATGTCCTGCTCGGAGTAGTTGCCGATGCCGAGCGTGAACAGCTCCATCAGCTCGCGGGCGTAGTTCTCGTTGGGGTGCTGCTTGCGATTCTGGTTGTTGTTGAGGTAATCGAGCATCGCCGGATCGCGCGAGATGTCGAGCACGTACTGCCCGAAGTTCCCCGCGGCCTGACGGCGCAACAGCTCGTTCTGCTGCCACAACAGGATCGCGCTGCGCTCGTCGCGGGCGCTGGTGGTGAAATGGCCGTGCCAGAAGAGGGTGAGCTTCTCCTGCAGCGGGTACGGGCCGACGGCCATCCGCTTCACCCACCACGCGCCGGTGGCGATGATCGCCTCGCGGTTGGCGCGCATGAGCTGCTGGCGGTACGCCATGCGCTCGTCGTCGGTCATCCCGCGCATCATCTGCTGGGCCTCGCGGTAACTCTTGGGGTAACCGTCGATGGCGGAGAGATCGGGGACATCGGATTGGCTCTGCTCCTCGGCGCCGGCGTCGGGAAAATCGAGCAGCCACTCGACCGCCTCCGTCGGGCCGAGTTCGAGGACCTTTTTGACCTCGTCTTCCGTCCCACCAAAGCCGGCGCGGTTGAGCAGATGGGCCGCTTTGACGGCGGTGAACGGGTTCTCGTTCGTCGGCTTGTACGGTTGGAGCGGTGCGTTGAGCTTGGCCATGACGTGATCACCCGCCTTTCCCGCTCCCACAACGCCGCGGGATCGCGCTTTATTGCGCTCGATCGCTCTCGTAGGGGCGAACCTCGTGTTCGCCCGGTTTTTCATGACTTGTGAAACGGGCGAACACGAGGTTCGCTCCTACAACGAATCCCGCCCCGCTCCTATACTCCCGCTCCATCGTACGTCAGGAGTACCGCTTCATGAAGGAAATCCGCCTCCGCCTCGGCCACTCGCCCGACCCCGATGACGCGTTCATGTTCTACGGCCTCGCCAAAGACAAGCTCCCCACCGGCCCCTACCGGTTCGAGCACGTCCTCCAGGACATCCAAACCCTCAACCAGCGGGCGATGAAGGGCGAACTGGAGATCACCGCCATCTCCATCCACGCCTACCCCTACGTCTGCGACAAGTACGCCCTCACGAGCTGCGGCAGCAGCATGGGCGACAAGTACGGCCCGATGGTCATCACCCGCACCCCGATGAAACTGGAAGACTTGCGCGGGAAGACGATCGCAATCCCAGGGAAGCTGACGACGGCCTTTCTGGCACTGCAACTGTGCCTGGGGAAAGGGGCGCCGATTACCGAGAAGGCCCACGGCTCAGCCGTGGGCGTTGGCGGCGCGTCACCTGCGTTCTTCTACGAGGTCGTCCACTTCGACCAGATCCCCGCCCACGTGCGGGATGGGAAGTCGGATGCCGGCCTGATCATCCACGAGGGTCAGTTGACCTTCCAAAAGCTCGGCCTGCACCTCGTCGTCGACCTGGGCGCCTGGTGGGATCAGCAAACCGGCCTGCCCCTTCCATTGGGCGGAAACTGCATCCGCAAGGATCTTGGCCCGCAGGTGATGCAGGAGGTGACGGACATCCTGAAGCAATCGATCCAGTACAGCCTCGATCACCGCGCCGAAGCCGTCGAGTACGCCCTCCAGTTCGGCCGCGACCTCGACCGGCAACTCGCCGACCAGTTCGTCGGGATGTACGTGAACCACTGGACACTCGACTACGGCCCCCGCGGGCGCGAGGCCATCACGCGCCTGCTGAACGAAGGTGCCAAGGCGGGCCTCGTCCCGGACCCGGGCGAGATCGAATACGTCACGGCAAAGTGATCGCGGCATCGAGGCCGTGGGTGCGCGGACGGTTACACCGCCGACCATTCCTGCCTCGGCCCATCGAGCAGCAGCGACACGGAAGCGAGGACGTCCCGGCCGAGGATGCCGTGGTCGGCGTCGATGAGCAGATAGCGCCCGCGGAACGCCTTGTTCAGGAGGATCATCTCGAGATCGACGGCATCGGCCTTCGTGCGGTTGCCGTCGAAGCCAATCAGCTCGTACTGCGCACCCATTTGTGGTTGAACGCCAACGCGCAGCACGGCGGCGCGCGGCAGGAGCGTGACGTCGGCGCCGGAGTCGATCAGCATCTGCGCGCTGAAGGTCGTCGCCGTGTCGCTGGACCCGACGGCTCGCAGGCCAACCTCGGCGACGGGCGCCGGCGGATCATAGGCCGATGCGTCATACCGCGGCATCGCTGCGCAGCTCCGTGACCTGCTTGCGGAAGTCCGCCGCCTGGCGTGGATCGGCCAGACGCGGCGTGGCGATGCGTGCGGCGCGCGACGACTCGCGCGAGGCACTGCGGGCCAACTCGTCGAGCTTGGCTTGAACCTCCGCGCGATCCTCGGGGCTGAGGCGAGGCAGTTCGGCCAGGATCTCCGCTTTGCTCATAACGCATGATTCTAGCAGGCGACGTCGGACGACAACAGCCGCGGACCGCGAAGTGCCATTCTCAAGCAATCGATCACGCGAAGCCCCTTCGACTTCACGACGGCCTGCGTACTCGACCGTGCGCTGTCCCCCCCTTCATCGCTTCGAGCGCGGATCGCAGGGCCAAAGATGGGACGTAAAGACGTAACGTAGTGTTGCGCGCAGTAGTGTGTTACGCACAATAATGGGACGAATAAACGGGACAGACGACAGACGTTATTTTGTTTGTCCCGTTTATTTGTCCCGTTTATTCTGTCTCGCCTACGCCGCGCGTTCGGGCTTCGGCTCGCGCGTCATCAGGTCGGTGAGCGCGTGAATCGCGTCCTTCCCCTCGAACAGCACGGCATGCACCGCTTCGGTGATGGGCATCTCCACGTCGAACCGCCGGGCCAGTTCCATCACCGACTTGGTCGTCGGCACGCCCTCGGCGACGGAGTCCATCTTGGCGAGGATGTCGTCGAGCTTTCGGCCCTTGCCGATCTGCTCGCCCACCGTGCGGTTGCGGCCCTCGGGGCTGACGCAGGTCGTGATCAGGTCGCCGATGCCGGCGAGGCCTTGGAACGTTGCTTCGCGCGCCCCCATGGCGACGCCGAGGCGCGTGATCTCGACGAGGCCGCGCGTGACCAGCGCGGCCTTTGCATTATTGCCGGCTGCAAGCCCGTCGAGGATGCCCGCGGCGATGGCGATGACGTTCTTGGTCGCGCCGGCGAGTTCCACGCCGATCACGTCGTCATTCGTGTAGACGCGGAACCACTGCGTCGCGAACGCCGCCTGCACGCGCCTGGCGACCTCTTCATCGGCTGATGCGACGACCGCCGTGCCGGGGAGGTAGCGCGCGAGCTCGGCGGCGATGTTCGGACCGGAGAGCGCCGCGAGGTGATGCTGGGGTGATGGGGTGATGGGGTGCTGGGGTGAGAGGGCGGCGGAGGGGTCAAGAGACGACTGATCCTTCACCTTGTCACCCCCGCACCTTGTCACCCCCTCATCCCTCCTCCCCCACAGCACGTCGCCGATCACCTGCGTCGGCCGGAGCAGCGATGTGTTCTCGATCCCCTTCGCCACCGACACGATCGGCAGGTCATTGGGCAGGTGCCTGGCAAGGCGTTTCCATACGCCGCGCATGTACTGCGTGGGGACGGCCGACAGCACCATCGTCGCGTTGGCGAAACAGTCGTTGTCGTTGGCGGTGAGCCGGACCTTCTCCGGCACCTTCACGCCCGGCAGGAGCCGGCGTTGCTCGCGGTCCTGCACGAGGCGATCGATCGACTCCTCGAACGCCCCCCACATCGTCACCTCGTGCCCGCCCTGCGTGAGCAGGATCGAGCACACCGTTGCCATCGCCCCGTCGCCGAGGATCGTCACGCGCTCTGCCATCGTGGGGGTGATTGTAAACGCGGGCCGGCAAGCGCGTCACGCGGCTAGCAGGAATCCAGCAACTTCGCGCCCAGAGCATCACGATCCTGCGATTCTTCGAGAACCCCCGCCCGAACGCGCATCCGGCTGTTGACACGTCCCGCCCGGGATGTTTTCTACCTCACACACATCGGCGAGGTCCCGATCCAGCGGCCTGGGTCCGAATCGTCCCGCCGGGCGCGAGGCTGGTGCCGACCGCGGAACGTTGTCGTCAGAGTTGAATCCACGTCCCACCGCGCGCGTGCGCCGCGGGGTGCGGGAGACGTACAGAGTTCTCGCTTTGTTGAACATGGACACGAGCAGATCGGGCGACGGGGCGCCGGACGAAATCGAGCGGCGGCTGCGGTTGACGATGGCGTTCATGGCGCAGGAGTTCCGCCGCAACCCGCGGCTGTCGGAGATCGCGCGCGTCGCCCACTTCAGCGAGTACCACTTCCACCGGCTCTTCCGCAAACGCTTCGGCAAGACACCCAAGCAGGTGCTCGTCGACCTGCAGATCGAGGAAGTGAAACGACTCCTCCTCATCGGCCGCCGCCCATCGGACGCGGCCCGCAGCGCGGGGTTCTCGCACCAATCGCACCTCACGAGCCGGTTCCGGCAGGTGACGGGCGTCACGCCCAAGCAGTGGCTCCTGTCGCGGCGGTGAGGCTCTTCCCCTCTACCGGACTGGCGCGCCCGCCGATGACGGGCTTCTGGGCGGTGCTGGATCTCACATCGGAATGCGCCATGCCCGCGCCGTTCCGTTCGATCGCGTATCAGAACATTCCCATCCTCGACTTGACGATTCCCACGCCGCGGCAGTTCGCGGAGGCCGTCGAGTTCATTCGCGAGCACGCGCGTAACGGCAAGAAGGTTTATCTGCACTGCAAGCTCGGTCGCTCCCGCAGCGCCGCGGTGGCGGCGGCGTATTTGATCGCGGAGGGGTTGGCGTCGAACGGACGGGAAGCGGTGGAGAGGGTGCGGGCGGTGCGCCCGGAGATCACCGTGAGTAACGCGGCGGTGGAAGCGCTGAATCGATTTGCAGATCAGCCAGCGACGCGAAGAACGCGCGAGACGTCATCCTGAGGTACTCCGAAGGATCTCGGGCTCGAGAG
>JBAUGM010000354.1:0-3669 GCA_049679725.1 Tepidisphaeraceae bacterium | reverse complement strand
GGCGACGCAGGCGTCGCAACTACAGGACCGAAAATCACCCTCAGCCCACCCTCTCCCGGAGTACATTTCGACTGCGCTCAATGCAGGCCGGGCGAGGGGGTAAGAGCGGTCACCGCGTCTTGAGGATCTGCTCCGCCGTCACGTCTTTGGCGGTCAGGTCGGCGTAGATCGCGCGGTAGGTGCCTTTCGCCTTGTCGCGGTGCCAGAAGATGATCTTGTCCTTGTCGCCGAGCTTGGCGTCGCGACCCGTGTACGCGTAGTCCTCGCCGGGCTTCTTGCCCGTGAGCAGGGCGGTGATCGCACCGGCGCCGGAGAGCGCCTGGAGCGTTCCGGGGTCGGGCTTGGCCTTGCCGGTGCTCAGGGCTTTGCCGTACGCCGCCCAGTCGTCGAGCTTCTCGGGGAACGTGCCGCCCGTCGTGCTGGCGTACGCACGCATGAGGTTGATCACGTTCGCCTCCAGGTCGATCGTGACGGCAACCTTGTTCTCCATCAGCTTGTACCCCTCGGGCACGTCGAGGCGGAAGAGCTTCTCGTCGAGCTTCACGTCAAAGGCGATCTCGCTGAGCACGACCTTGCCCCCTTCGCCGATCGACGGCACGTCGATCTCGACGAGCAGCGGCAACGCCGTCTTCGGGTGGGCCCACAGCGAGACCATCTGCCCGTCCGATACGACGCGGAAGCCCTTGGCCTTCACGTCACCGATCTGGCGCTCGTCGAGCGGCTCGCCTTTCTTCTCGGCCAGGGCGCGGAATTCGGCGACGACGTCCGGGTTCTTTCCGCTCGCCTCCGTCAGATTCGCTTCGATTAGCTGGGCTGACTTCGTCGCGGGCATCAGCGTGAGGACGCGTATCCGCTCCCCATCACGCCGCGTAACCGTCGCCCCGTTCGTGCCCTCATGGCGAAGCATCCCGGGTTGCAGGAAATACAGCTTCGTTTGCATCGTCCGCTCCTTCAGTTGCGGTGACGTGAGCGTCATCTTCATCGTCATGCTCTGCGCGTCCTTGATCTGCTGCGCCACCTGCGCGTAGCTGACCGTCCCGAACCCGCCGAACAGGGCGAACATGAACCACAAAACCAATGCGCCGATCGTCACCAAAACGACGGCCGCGATGCGTTGTGCGAAAGTCATGGTCAGGATCCTCGTGAAGAGGGTTGATCGTTCGTTGGAGTCGCAATTCGCCGCCCCGCTTGCGGGGCGCTTGAGCCGCGACAACGTCCGTGCGGTCACCTCCACCCCCGGCCCGTGCGGCACGTGCTCGCGATGCAGCGCCGCCAGGGAACGCTCGATCAGGTCGTCACGTTCCGAATCGATTCGGTCTTCGCGTTCACGGGCGTCACTCATGTGACACCTCCTCCAGCGTTGGGTTCACCGTCGTCGTCGTCGTCGTCGTCGTCGTCGAGAGCAGTTCGCGCAGCCGGCGTTTGGCTCGATGCAGCCACATGCCGACCACGTCGGTCGAGATCGACAAACACTCGGCGATCTCGCGGTAGCTCCAGCCCTCGATGTGGAAGAGGCAGAACACCTCCGCCTGCTTCGCCGGAAGCCGCGCCAGGGCTCGCCGCAACGTCGCGGAGAGTTCGGCGTCTTCCAGTTGCTCGCCAGGCAGGCGCGAGGGGCTGGGATGATCGTCGGGGAGGACGGCTTCCCGGTGTTGCTGACTGATGCGCCGACGCAACCGGTCGATCGCCCGGGTCGTCGCGATGCGTTGCAAGAGTGCGCGCCAGTGCTCGACCGCGTGCGTGCGCGAGTACTCGAGCGCCGCGACGAACGTTTCCTGGAAACACTCATCGGCGTCGGCCCGGTTCCCGAGCACGCGCCACGCCGTCCGCCAGACTGCCGGTCCGTCGCGGCTGAGGATGCCTTCCCAATCGATCATCCGCTGATCGCTCCCGCGGGACGTGTCTCAAGAGCGTCCCGACACAGGGGTAGTCGAGGATGGGGATGCGTTTCTAACACGGAAACGGGGTGCAGATTCGGAATGGGTTCGTTCCGCACGTTTCGCACTGACGCGGGGCACGCCGGGCGTCCCGCCCGAGGCGAATCGCGTAAACCCTTGTATGCACATTGGTAACGCCGCGTCGGGGCGAAATGGGTTCGTTTTGTATCTTTCGCGCGATGGAACATTCGGGAACATTCAGGAAGAGTTTGGTGTCGGCGCTCTTGCCCCCTGTACAGGGAGAGGGGGCCAGAGAAGACGCGCCCTCGCGCGTGCGAGGAAACCGCGCATCCCATCGACCTCCACCCGTGCGCGATTCTCATGACATTCGCGCACGGCATTTTAGAACTCGCGCGAAAAGCCCCGAAAAACGCGCGAAAAAAATCTGCGGAATTCCGGTTTTGCCGTAAGTCCTTTTGCGCGTTTGTCACGACCGTCACGACATTCGCGCACGCGCGCGATGGCGTCAAAAGCATGGGCCGGCCGGAGATGATCGAGCGGCGCAGATTCGAACTGGAAGCCCAGCCTCGACGTACCGTTGCTCAAGACGCCTATTGGCATCTTGCGGCGCACCCCCGGCTGTTCGGTTCGTCCTTCACAACCGACCGGCGTGAGATAAGATGAATGGCCCCCACTGGCGGCTTCGTCCGATAGTAGGGGAAGGAATTGAGCCAATAACGGCCCCGCCGGCCATCAACTCCCGGCGCGGCCAAGAGTCTCTTACCTGCGGTGAAAGCAAACGACGTCTCCTGCGGCTGCAAGCGGTGATCAGAAACCGGCGGCCGTAAGCCACGTCGAGGAGAACGGAGTAGGGATGAAGGATGAGGGATGAAGGATGAAAAAGGCGCGCGGATGTGCCTGATTCATCCTTCATCCCTCATCCCTCATCCTTACCCCTCGCTCCCCCGCTCAAGGAACGACTGTCATGCCTATCGATCCGCGCTTCCTGGCTGAGTCAGGCCGCGAAGTCTTCATTGGAAATGAACTGCTCGTGAAGGGCGCGCTCGAAACCGAGGGCGGCGTCCATCTCATGACCGGCTATCCGGGCTCGCCCGTGGCCGGGTTCTTCGATGTCCTGGGGGACATCGGTGACCTGCTGAAGGCCAAGGGCGTTCGGGCGTTTCAAGCGAACAACGAAGCACTGGGCGTGGCGGCCGTCAACGGGTCGCAGATGGCGCCGTGCCGGTCGATCGTCGCGTTCAAGAGCGTGGGCACGCACGTCGCCGCGGATGCGCTGGCGCTGGGGACGCTGGCCGGCTCACATCCCCAAGGCGGGGCGGTCGTCATCAGCGGCGAAGACCCCTGGTGCGATTCGACGCAGGTGCCGGCCGACAGCCGGTTCCTCTTCGAGCATCTGCGCATGCCGGTCGTCGAGCCAGGATCGCTGCAGGAAGTGAAGGATTGGATCAACCTCTCCTTCAAGCTGTCCCAGGCGGCGGGGTTGTACATCGGCTACATCGTCACCGTCGCGCAGGCGGATGGTGGTGGCACGGTCGAAGTGAAGCGAAATCAGTTCCCGACGCTCAACACGAATCAGAAGATCGCGCTGGATACGACGCAGATCCCGGTGCAGAAGACCGTGCTGCTCCCGCCGCGCACGTGGATGAAGGAACTGCAGACCGACGAGCGCTATCGGATGACGATGGACCGGGCGCGCGAGCTGGGCATCAATCGGATCATCCCGGCGACGCGCGATTACAAAAACAGTGGCTTGGGCGTCTCGCCCGAGCTT
>JBAUGM010000353.1:0-3303 GCA_049679725.1 Tepidisphaeraceae bacterium | reverse complement strand
CCTTGAGCCCTTTAGTGGGGAACGCCTGGCCGCGGTCGAGCTCGATCGTGTCACCGGGCGCGGCGCGAGCCAGGGCGGCGTCGATCGTCTTCACCTCGCGCGATGGGCCGACCTGGATCGTGCGTGGAGATGTCTGCGCCAGCGAGAACACCAGCGACACCGCGATCGCGGCGAGGAAGGCGAAGTTCGATAGTCGGTTGCGTCGGGTCATCATGGGCCGAGTCCTTTCGGGCCGGTTGATCGCGTGCGTCAGATCGAGAATCCGAAGTCCAGGCGGAGCGCCGCCTGGACGAGGTCCGCGGCCGCCGCGGTCTTGGTCAACGTGAACTCCAGCACGTCGTTGGCGGCCGTGATCAAGTTCGCACCGGTGCCGTGCAGCGCGAGCTGGCGCGCGACGTACGCGGAGATCCCACTACCCGGCGCCGTCGCCTTCGTCGTGTTCGCGTCGGTCGCCAGCAGCATCGCCGTCGAGCCCGCGCCGCTGGCCCCCTTGTTGACCATCGAGGCCGTCCAGTAGTTCGTGTCGCTGGCTGTGATCGCCGTCTTCACCGTGAGCGGCGCAAGGCTCAGCGTGGCCGCGTGGTTCGGCGCGACGATGGAAAAACTCGTCGTCGCCGCGACCGTCCCCAGCGGGATGATCAGCTCCTTCGTCGCGCCCGCGGCGGTGAGCTGGCTGCCGGGAAAGCCGCCGTTGGGAATCGCGAACAGCGGCGACTTGGACGACGTGATGCCATTCGCATCGATCGCGGACGCGCCCGTCGTGATCGTGAAGAGCGGGACCGACCCGGCCGTGAAGCCGCTCGTGTTCTTACTGACCACGCCCGCCCGGCTGCACTCGACGTAGTTCGTCGTCGAAGCCGAGAGCGCGACCGTGCCCGCGCCCACGGTGACGATCGTGCTGCCGTTGAACAGCCGCCCGCCGCGATGGCCGAACGTGAGGCCGGTCGTCGTGTCGGCGTCCTGGGCGAAGTTGCCGCCGCCCTGCGCGATCGCGTCGATGTCCCAGGCGTCGGCCTCGACGGCGAACGGCCCAGACGTCAGGTCCGTCAGGATCGTGTTGAGGAGCGTGCCGAGGCTCACGCCCGCCGCGACCGCGCTGGGGCTGATCGCGTTGAGGGCGTTCACCTGGGCGGTGTTGAGTAGCGACATACGTCTCTCTCGCTTTCCGTTTGGGCTTGGCTCACCATGAGCCGACTAAAGGCCCAGACTCACGTCTCCGCCGCTCACCTTCACCAGCTGCGCGGTATTGATCGCAGAGAAGGATTCCTTCTGCCCGTCAGGGCGACGGCCGAGCGTCGTCTCAACTTGAACGTTGCAGTAATCCGCGCCGGGCGACACCGATTTCACCACGCCGGGGATCACGACCCTGTCACCAACCTTCAGTTCCGTTCCGTTTGCGTCGTGCATGTTTTCCTCAGTTCTTCTGACCCCCTAGTGAGCCAAGATGAGCGGCGCGGGCGATTACTTCTTCGCCTCAGTCTTCGCCGGCTCCTTCGGCCACGCTGGCTTGCCGGTCGCCTCGTCAAGGACCTCGAAGCCGTATTCCAGCGCCGCGTGCGCGCGGATCGGATCGTCCGTCGCGCCGACACCGTCGATGAAGCGAATGCCCATCGGGTGTGTGCCAGAGTAGGGCTGCTGGCCCTCGGCCGGCGTCGGCGCATGAATCGTGAACCGCCGCGGCTTCTCGGCCGGCTTGGCCGCGGCCGCGGGCATGGGGGCGGACGCCGCCCCTCTCGTCGTGTTCTGCTCTGCCATGACAATCTCTCTTTCACCCGCTCTGTGGCGGGGCGTTCGGTGACTCGTTCGGCGCGCGCGTCAGCGCGCGGGCTACCGCTGGAACGTGGTGTTGAGCCACGCCTTGTACGTGATGCTCGGCGTCGTGCCGGCCGCCGTGAGCACGAGCCGGACGTAGCGCTTCGAGATGAAGCCCTTCGCGACGTAGACGCCGAGCGTGGAGGTCGCGCCGGAGACGGTGATCGACGTGGCGACGCCGATGTCCGCGAACGTCGAGTTGTCCGACGACTCCTGGAGCTTGAAGGTGTACGTCTCGTCGCTGTTCGCGCGGTCGGCCGCGCTCACGTCGACAACCGCTGCCGCGGCCATGCCAAGTGCGCCGGGCGCGAAGCCGGCGCCCAAGTCGAAGCCGGCCGAGTTGAACGACGCGGTCTTCGTCGTCGTGTCCTGGAGGAGGAGGCTGTCGTCCTGCGGGGTGGGGATTCCGCCGATCATGATGATGTCCTTGTGGTCTGGTCGAACCTGACGCCCGCTCGCGCGCCGACACCGACGCGCGATCGGGTGCCGTGAATCTCATTCCGTCGTTGCCCTACGCGGCGAGGACGCCCGTGAGCTGCGCGATGCTGTAGCCGCCGAAGATGCCGATGCCGCCGACCATCTGGATCGTGTCTTCCAGGTAGGTCCCGTAGTTCACCGTCGCCTCGACGCCGATCTGCAGGCCGAGGATGCCCTGCACGTCGCGCTCGTCGACGGCGCCGCCGAAGCGGCAGCAAAGGATCGAGCTGGCAACGCTGCTGGAGCCCTGCGTTTCCGTGAAGGGCATGATCTCGTTGTCGCTCTCGTCCTTCTCGACCTCGACGATCTCCGCGTTGTCGTAGCTCGTCAGCTGCAGCCCGACGTCGAAGACGCCCTTGCCGCCCGCGGAGCCTTTCACGTTATCGCTGAGGAGGCGTCGCGTCGTCCGGGGCATGAGCAGCTTCTTCTCGCTGTTCGGGCCTGACACCATGTCGAGCAACTCGGAGACCTTCGCCGCCGTCGGCGTCGCGCCGTTCGTCGCCATGGCGATCTTCTGGCTCGCCGGCATGCGGGCGTAGAGGCCGTAAAACTCGTTCGCCTTACCCGTCTGCGTCGGGTCGCCCTTGATGAAGAGGCGGTCGAAGAGCAGCCCGCCCGATTCGATCGTGCCGGCGATCTCGTTCTCGCGCAGGTTCGGCTTGAACCTGTTCATCACCGTGTCGGTGCGCGCCGCGCCGCCGAGGATCGCGAGCGTCTCCGTGTCGGGCGACACGTTGCCCGGCGCGATCGTGAACGACCCGTTCAGCGAGCGCGTCCCGACGCCGGGGCGCTTCGTGCGCTTGCTGTAGGGGTAGGACAGCCCGTTCCAGCCGATGAAGTTCAGCCGGGACGCGATGCGGCTCGACTGCCAGAGCATGTCGATCAAGCCCTGGCGGAGCATGTCCTGCTCCTGAGCCGCGTAATCTTTCAAGGTCATTGCCATCGGAGTTCTCCATGCCTCCTGGCACGGAGGCGGTCAGAAACGTTTTTGTGTGAGGCCGGCCGCTGCCACGC
>JBAUGM010000352.1:0-7573 GCA_049679725.1 Tepidisphaeraceae bacterium | reverse complement strand
GCGACGACCCGCGCCGGCGGCACCACGTGCGCTGCTGGCGGTCGGCCCGGCTCGACGACGCCGGCCGACCCATGTGGCTCGGCGCCGCCACCTTCGACACGCGCGTCGGCTTCAGCCACGATACCGGGCAGGTCACGCATCACATCGCCCCGGAAATCGATGCCGACCGCGACCTGCTCATCGCCGACCTGCGCGCGGCGGGCGCGCTCGATTCGGCGGGGTGGGTCGACGACTTTCAACCCATGCGCGCGGGCCGCAACGGCGGCGGCGACCCGTGGCAAACCGACCGCCGGCTCGCCGTGGGCGTGCTGGGTCAAATTCGGGAAACGAAATAGCCGGTCACGATTCTCGAACATCGCCAGGTTGTCACCTGACAGGATGACAGATCACGCGCGCGCGACGTTTCAATCCTGATGCGTATCAGACGCCCGCCGCGGATCGATCAAGACGTCAGGGCCGATCGATTCCGTGGCGTCCGGCTCCGCCGGTTGCGTCGTCGGCTGCGTGGTCGGCGCGGCGCCGCAGTGGGCGCTGAGTTGGCGCATCCGCTCTTCGTTGGCGCGATCGAACCGCCATCCGTTGATCAGTGCCTGAAGCGACAGGCAGATGACGATGACGATCGTGGTCGCCGGAATGGTCGTTCGCATGGGCGCACCTCCCCCGAGGTAAGTCGAAATGTGGTGTTTCAGCATTCTGGACGCGTGCGTGCCGCTTACGGGTCCCATACGACCACGCCGAACCCGCCGATCAGCGCGCTGAGCATGCCGACCGCCAGCAGCACCACGCCGAGCTTTCGCGCCGAGCGGCGGAAGAACGGGTTGAAGAGCCATTGCGGCAGGCGCGGGAAGAGGACCAGCGCTGCGCCGACGATCACCCACCATGCGCCGAGCCCCGCGGCGCCGCTGAAGATGACCGTGAACGGATCCTCGAGCCGCGCGACCTCCTCCGGTTGCAGATCGCGCCGCCAATGAGCCCCGCGGAAGAGCGGGATCGCGGCCGCGGATGCCGCCCAGAACATCACCGCCGCCAGCAGCGGGATGTAGACGGTGAGCAGCGACGGGTAGACCAGCCATCGTCGCCACACGAGCTGCGAGCCCGCTTCATCGCTCATCGCCACGACGGCGCGGGCGAGCAGGAAGCTGACGAAGAGCAGCAGCAGGCCGAACCCCTCGGCCGGCAGGAGCAACAGTCCCAGCGCCCAAACGATGAACACGCCCAGCGCCCAGCGGTCGCTCGACGGCCCCATGCGCAGCCGGATCATCGTCCGCCGCCACCAGGGGAGCTCGTCGATCGGCACCCACTGCGTCGGGCTGCCCAGCCGCGTGAGGATCGCGTCGAGGCGTTCAGACGAAACGGGCTGCGGCGCATCGGCCAACTCCTGATCGATGTGCTGCCGCACTTCCGCCTCGACCTCCGCCGCATCCACGGTCGGGCATCCTTGAAGGAGGAAGCGCAGCTCGCGCACGTAGCGCTCCAGCGCCTGCCGCGCCGCGTCGCTCAACTTGCCGCTGGTGATGTCCGCTGTCATGGCGTTCGTCCTTTTCTGAGACCGTCGATGCCGTTTTCGATCGTCTGCCAGTACTCGTTCATCCGCGTGAGCTGGTCCTGTCCCGCCTTGGTCAGCTCGTAGTACTTCCGCGGCGGGCCGGAGGTGGATTCTTCCAGATCCGTCGTCACAAACCCCTCGCGATGCAGCCGGCTGAGGATGGGATAGATCGTGCCTTCGCTGATGACCAACCCATCGGTGCCGCGGAGGGATTTGACGATGTCGTAGCCGTACAGGCGCTGGCCGCTGATGCTGTTGAGGATGCACAGTTCGAGCATGCCCTTGCGGAGTTGGGTGACCCAGTTGTCAAAGAAGGGCGTGTCCATCGCAATACAGTATAGTGCATGACAAGGTATCTGTCAATGCGATAATGTGGAAAGGAGTCGGCGAGCTTGCTCTGTCAGGGGTTCCCACCGCGAGCAAGCTCGTCGGCTACACGGAAGTACGGATATGCGGTCTGGCGCAACTTTATCAGCCCCGAATGACCGCGCGATCAGGTCCATTCCCCGTTTTCGCGCCTCCTGGCAACCGGTGCCCGAAAATCCGCTGTCATATTTCATCGGGACAGGTCGATGTGTTTCGGGGGCACGGGAGGTTGCATGGGCCGACTGCTCTCCGCCTCGCCTGCTGCGCCGGCACTGGCCGATCGCCGCATTCTGGTGCGGCCTGCGCCGGCGCCGATCACGCCGATCACGCGCGCTCCCGCTGCGCCATCCGCCGGCGTGTTGGTCACCGGCTCGCACCGGTCGGGGACGACATGGGTCGGGCAGATCCTCGGCAAGGCGCCGGGGCTGTGTTATCTGCACGAGCCGTTCAAGCCCAACTGGGACCCGCCGTACGTCTGGACGCTCTGGGACCGATACTTCCTCCACATCGATGAACACAACGCAGAGCAGTACGACCGCACGGTGCAGCGGACGCTCGGGCTGCGCTTCGACCCGGTTCGTTACTTCCGCCGCGCGCCGAGCGTCACGCGCATCTGGGACACCGCCGAGGAGTGGGCGCGCTGGACGAGCCGCCGCCTCCGCGGGCGTCGGCCGCTCGTGAAGGATCCGATCGCGCTCTTCTCCGCGCCGTGGCTGCACCGCCGACACGGGCTGGATGTCGTCGTCATGATTCGCCACCCCGCCGCGTTCGTCAGCTCGATCAAGTTGAAGGGATGGTGGTTCAACTTCAACCACTTCCTGCTCCAGGAGCGGCTGATGAGCGACCTGCTCTACCCGTTCGAGCGCGACATCCTCGCGCTGGCGTCCCGCAATGACGATCTGATCGAGCAGGCGATCCTTCAGTGGCGTTGCTTCCACCACGTCATCCACCTCTACCAGCGCGAGCACCCGACATGGCGCTTCGTGCGCCACGAAGACCTGTCGCTCGACCCGCTGGGCGGGTTCCGCGACCTGTTCGGCGCGCTGCGGCTCGACTTCACGCCCGAGTGCCAGCGCGCGGTGCGCGAATCGTCCGATGGCGGCAACTGCAAGGACGCCGCCGCCCTGGGCAGGAGCACGCGGTTCTGCAAGGTCGACAGCGCCGCGAACGTGCGGAACTGGCAACACCGTCTCACCGCCGACGAAGTGCGCCGGGTGCGGATCGGCACTGAGGACGTGGCGCACCACTTCTACGTTGGCGTCGATTGGGAATAGCCCGCGCGGCGCGCCGCGCGATTTGGGTTCGTTCCCGCGTTTTCGCATTCGCCCCGCGCATTCCCGAGCATTCCCACACATCCGCGCCCCCGCCTCGCCCACGCCGGTGTCTGAGCCGCAAGGCGAAGACCCGGATCGAGCGCCGACACATCCCCGCTCGCGCGCAGAAATGGGTTCGTTTTGCCATATCGCGCGCGATGGAACATTCGGGAAGATTCCGGAAGGTTCCGGAACATTTCGGCGGGATGGGCAAGCGCGCGGCGCTGGCGCGATGGAACATTCAGGAACCTCACATGGAACATCCAGGAACATTTGAAGTCGCTCCAGAGGGCGCGCCCCGCGCCCGTGCACGGATAATGTTCAGCGCGTCCCATCCACCCGGGGCTTTGCGCGTTTGTCGTGAGATTCGCGCACGACGATTTGCGAATCGCGCGAAAAGCCCCGAAAAACCGCTCAAAAAAATCTGAAATCCGCCGGGATTGTCGTAACTCCTTTTGCGCGATTGTCGGTGTGCGCGCCTACCATTCCCGAGCGCAGGAAAGGAGTCGCGATGTCCGCCCAAACGGTTGGTCCATCCCCCGAGATCCTTCAACCCGGCGTCGTCGCGCCGCAGTTCGAGCTCGAGGGTTCGCCGGGCGAGCGCGTCAACCTCCGCGGCCTGCGCGGCAAGCCCGTGGTCCTCGCGTTCTATCCCGCCGACTGGAGCCCGGTCTGCGGCGACCAGATGGCGCTCTACAACGAGATCCTCCCCGACTTCCAGCAACTCGGCGCGACGCTGTTCGGCGTCTCCGTCGACAGCGCCTGGTGCCACGCCGCGTTCGCGCGCGACCGCAAGCTGCGCTTCCCGCTGCTGGCCGACTTCGAGCCGAAGGGGTCCGTCGCCCGCGCGTACGGGGCGTACCGCGACGAAGACGGCACCAGCGAACGCGCGCTGTTCGTCATCGATGGCGCGGGCCTCATCCGCTGGAGCTACTGCTCGCCCATCGACGTCAACCCCGGCGCCGACGGCATCCTCGCGGCGCTGGAGGAAATCGCCGCGGAGAAGAAGTGAGTGTTGAGCCGCAGATGAACGCAGATGAATCTCAAATCTCAGATTGCTAATCTGCATTTATCTGCGTTCATCTGCGGTTAACCAACTCTGGAGGAATATCGATGCCCCTCCGCCAACTCCGATCCAAGCTCACAATGCCCGTCTCCGAGCGCGACCACGCGCAGGGCCCGCCAGACGCGCCGGTCACGCTCGTCGAGTACGGCGATTACGAGTGCCCGTACTGCGGCAAGGCCTACCCGATCATCAAGCGGCTTCAGAAAGCGATGGGCGAGCGCTTGCGCTTCGTGTTCCGCAACTTCCCGCTGAACACGATCCACGCGCACGCCTCCGTCGCCGCCCAGGCCGCGGAGGCGGCGGGGGCGCAGGGGAAGTTCTGGGAGATGCACGACATCCTCTACGAGCACCAGGACACGCTCGCCGACCACGACCTGCACGCGTTCGCGCTGAAGATTGGCCTGGAGATCTACAAGTTCGACGCCGACCTCTCGTCCGAGCGCTTCGCTAAACGGGTCCGCGAAGACTTCCAAAGCGGCGTCCGCAGCGGTGTGAACGGCACGCCGACGTTCTTCATCAACGACCTGCGCTACGACGGGGAGAAGGACTACGACGCGCTGCTGGCGGCGCTGGACGATGCCGCGAGCGACGCGGCTCTCCAGGACTAAAAGAGGCGGTCACGATTCTCGAACACCCTGAGCCAAGCGGTTGTCATCCTGAGGTACTCCGAAGGATCTGGCTCAATCGGTCAGGCCCTCGCGTTTGCGGCTAGATCCTTCGGAGTACCTCAGGATGACGAGCGCGATCGATGTTCGAGATTCTTGCGCTCCTACTTTAGACCTCTCTTATCCCGCAACGGGGAGCTGAACGGCGCGGCGTGTGGGAGTCGACGGGATCGAGAGGGTGATGAACGTCTCGTGGCTCGGCGCGTCGCCCGCGGCGCTGTGCATGGGGATGGCGCTGGCCGGGGGACGGCTGTGGCGCTCGATCTTGCCGAACATGAGACGCAGCGCCCATCCGGACGTCCGGCGAATCGATTGCGTCAGCCCGAGCATCCCGACGATCTGCATGTACGCGGGCTTCATGCCGACCTTCGTCTTCCGTCGCAGCAGGTTCATGGCCAGCCACAGCGGGTTGTAGAAGTAGAGGTAACCCATCAGCAGGTTGAGCTGCTTCCGCCACGGCCGGGCATGTTTGGAGGCGACGACGTAGTTGCCATCGTACATGTACGGCCGCGTCTCGCGGCCGCCGACGCGGGAGAGCACCAGGCCGTCGGTGAACGTCCCTGAGTAGAGCTTCGTGCCGGGCGAGGGCGTCATCATCAGCACCTGGAGCGACACCGCGCCCGCCCTGCGCAGCAGCTTCACCTGGTTGATCAACCCGTAGTTCGTGCCGCGCGAGTAGAGCGGCTGCGTGTCGTGGTGCATCATCATCGGCATGGGGCAGATGCCCGCGTCGCGCATGAGCTTGAACGATTCGGTGGTCTTGTCGACGCTCTGCCCCTTGTTGACGAGCGTGGCGGTCATGTCTTCGACGCCGAGCCACAGCGCGCGACAGCCCGCCTTGCGGATGAGCGGGAGGTGTTCTTTCATCTGCAATGTGTCGTGGACAGTGACCTCGGTGTACCAGCGGGCGACGCGCCGGATGGGGACGCCGTCGAACTCCGCCGTCGCCAGCGTCTCGACGATCTCGAGCGTGCGCTGCTTGTTGTTGAAGAAGTTGTCGTCGACGCCGAAGAAGTAGCGCAGGCCGTACTCCTTGTTCAGGCGGTACATCTCCTCCGCGATGCGCTGGCCGCTCTTGAGACGGTGCTGCCGCTGGTTGTACGCGGGGATCGGGCAGTACTGGCAGGCGAACTTGCAGCCGAAGGTCATCACCAGTGAGCTGATCGGGCTGTGCCGCCACACTTTGTTGGGCGCCAGCGCTTTCGATGACAGTGTGGTCGACAATCGGCTCGGCGCTTCGAGCAGCCGGTACCCGAGCACGGGGTGCGGCAGCTCGTCGAGATCGCCCAGCAGGCGCTGGATGCCGGTGTCGACGAGTTCCTCGGCGACGCCATCCCGTTCGCCGCGCGGATAGACGATGCCCGGGATCTCGTCGAGCGCGCCGCTTGCCTTGGCGCGCATGAACGCCGAGCGCATGGATTCGTTCCGCCCGCGCGTCGACAGCAGCACCTCGAGCAGGCTGAGGAAGACGAACTCCTCGCCGGTGATGGCGACGTCCGCGCCGCCGGGGTGATTGGGGTCGGCGTTGAAGAGCAGGTGCGGCTCGTACACCGCGTGCGACCCGCCGGCGATGATGAGCGGGCGCTGCGCGTCGTCGATCCGCCGCGCGTCAGCCATCAGGTCCAGGGCGCGATCGGAGTGCATGCCCATGGTCGAGACCATGAACAGGTCGGGCACGCGCCCGTCGAGTTTCATCCGCGACGGCTGGAACCGCTTGTTCCACTGCTGAAGGACGATGCGCGTCTTGTCGAACCCCGCGTCGACCAGCGCCGAACCGATCGCGCGCACGCCGGCGGGAACCATCCGCGTATCGGCATAAATGAACGGGAGCATCCGCGTGCGGTGATCGAACGCGCAGGCGATGACCGTCGCCAGGTCATGCTGCGGCGCGCGTTGGCGCAGCCGCTCGCGAAGGGCGAGCATCTCCCCCGGCCTGAGTAGTTCGTCGCCGCGTGACCGACGGGGAAGCTCCATGTACAACCACCTTAACGGAACAAAGTCTCCCGCCCAACCGGTCAGGGTCGCCGGTCTGAAGTGAATCGTCAAACGAAAAGCCACCGATGATCGGGGGGTCAAGTTTGATTGTCCGCTCGCACCCTATCGTCCGGGGAAGCGGATTGACCGCATTTTTCGGCGGTCGTAGCATCGGTTTATGCCCGCTCCCGTTGCCGTGATCTACCTCGCACAAGCCGCCTCGGTGTTTGGGTGGTCGCTGGTCGTGATCGTCCTCGTCGTGGGGGGGTTCGTGGCCATTTCGTGGCTGCGCAAGTGGATGAAGGAGGACGACATCCCCTCCGGCGGGACGGGGTTCGGGCTGGGCGAGCTGCGGCAAATGCACGCGCGAGGCGAACTGAGCGACGAGGAATACGAACGGGCGCGCGGAAAGATGACGGCGGCGGCGAAGGCGGTCACCGCCAGCATGCCCGACCCCGCGGGGGGTCGACGAGCGCCGGGGGCGAAAGGTGGGTTCGGTCCCAAGCGACCGGGGCCTTAGAAGATCATTCAGTTGATCGATGGCCCACGTTTAGCGGCCCCGCTTGCGGGGGCGCGGCCAGCGGCCTCTCCTCTCCAAGGCCCGGATCGAACGTTCAACACCCCTCTCGCCGCGCCCCGCAAG
>JBAUGM010000351.1:0-1742 GCA_049679725.1 Tepidisphaeraceae bacterium | reverse complement strand
GCCTCGCCCTCCCGTCGATCGCAAATGCGTTTGCCCTGGGGCGCGGCGCGAGTGCGTCGAGGTTCGAGCGACCGCCATGACGATCATGCCCGCTCGCCACGCCCCGCGAGCGGGGCCGCTCAACGTGGGGTCCCCCGTTCATGTTCACGCAAACGCAAAAACTTGCACAAGCAGGGCTTGGCGTGGAGCATGCGGCGCAGGGAAGAATGGTTACCGCTCGACGACCGCGAATCACGTTGGCCGCGCTGGCGCTATCGCTCTGCGCAGCCACGGCTGCGCACGGGCAGGTGGAGCAATTCCAGCGCACGCTCGAGCAGATCAAGCGGGAAACCCTCACGGAGGTGAACCAGGGGATTCCCGTCGATCAGCGATCGTTCTTCGACTACGGCGCCTACTTCACCGCCGGCTACCTGTCGCTGGACGACAACAACGACGACAACCACGGCCTTCGCCAGTACGAGATCTTTCCGTGGTTCCGGCTGAACGTCGACGGCGCGCACGAGCTGTTCTTCCGCGGCCGCGCGGGGTGGCGCGACTTCAACGACGGCGACAGCTTCGACGGTCGCGGCGACGAGCGCATCGATCCGGACCTCGACGCCGGCTACTACCGCTTCGACCTGGCCCGCTCCCGCGCCGCCTATCAAGGCGAGACGATCGACTACAACCTCGTCTTCAAGGGCGGGCTCGACCTGGCGAACTGGGCGAACGGCCTGGTGCTCAGCCAGAACCTGTACGGCGTCACGCTCGACCTGACCAACGTCAAGGAGGTCGACCTGGAACTGCTCGCTGGCATCACGCAGACGCGCAGCGTCGACTTCGACACCTCCCGCCCGAACTTCGACACCCACACCAACCGCGGCTTCTACGGCGCGATGCTCTCGAAGCAGATCGGCACGCATCGCCCGTTCCTCTACGGCCTGATCCAGCAGGATTACAACGATGCCGACCCCCTCGTGCAGGGGCCGATCACGACCGAGTTCGAGTACGACAGCTTCTACATCGGCGCCGGCGCATCCGGCTCGCTCGGCGACCGCTGGGTGTACGGCGCGGAGCTCGTCTATCAGGGCGGGCGGGCGCTGTCGAACAGCTTCGAGGGCGACAGCCTGTTCATCTCGCCGATCCCGCAGACGGAAGAGGACATCAACGCGTGGGCGCTGAACGCGCGGCTCGACTACCTGCTCGCCGACGTCCGCCGATCGCGCATCAGCGGGGAAGTGATCGTCGCCTCGGGCGACGATGACCGCGTGCTCAGCACCTCCGACACCTTCGGCGGCAACACGCCGGGCACGGACGACACGGCGTTCAACGGGTTTGGGCTGCTCAACACGGGCCTGGCGTTCGCGCCCCAGGTGTCGAACCTGACGTGCTTGCGCCTCGGCGCATCAACCTTCCCCTTCGCCGACGGCGGGGGAGTCTTGTCGCGGGTGCAGGTCGGCACGGACTGGTTCGTATACTTCCGCACGGACTCCGACGCGCCGATCGACGAGCCGCTCCTCGATGGCTCCGATGGCGAGGCGTACCTTGGTTGGGAGCCCGACGTCTTTCTCAACTGGCAGATCACCAGCGACGTGACGTTCAATGTCCGCTACGGCATCTTCTTCCCCAGCGACAACGCCTTCGAGTCCGACAAGCCGAGGCAGTTCGTGTACACGGGGGTGACGTATGCGTTTTAGCCCGCATCGCTCGAGGGCCAAGGTGCGCCCTCCCTCTTCCCGGTACTCCGGGGAGAGGGCAGGGGAGAG
>JBAUGM010000350.1:0-4122 GCA_049679725.1 Tepidisphaeraceae bacterium | reverse complement strand
GCCCGAGCGTTTCGGCGGAGCCCCGGCGCGCCGGGCGAAGCTCGGGCGAGACGCCCAAGCCACGGAATTGCACGCCATGCCCATCATCCTCGGCATCGAATCCACCTGCGACGAGACCGCCGCCGCTGTCGTGACTGACGGGCGGGACGTGCGCAGCAACGTCGTCGCCACGCAGGTTGAGCTGCACGCGAAGTACCGCGGCGTCGTCCCCGAAATCGCGAGCCGCGCGCACATCGAGAACATCCTGCCGGTGCTCGAAGAATCCCTCGCGAAGGCCGCTTGCGGTTTCGCAGACGTGGACGCGATCGCCGTCGCGCATCGTCCGGGGCTCGTCGGATCGCTCCTCGTCGGTGTGACGGCGGCAAAGACGCTCGCCTGGTCCCTCGGCAAGCCCCTCATCGCCGTCGACCACGTCCACGCGCATCTATACAGCGTGACGCTGGATGCGAAAACGGGGACGCAACTCGTTTTCCCCGATGCGAAAACGGGCGATGCGAAAACGGGGACGCAACTCGTTTCCCCCGCCGTTGGGATGGCGGAGCGAAAGGTGGAGAAAAAGGGGACGCAACTGTTTTTCCCCGCTGTTGGGATGGTCTGCTCCGGCGGGCACACGGCCCTCTATCGCGTCGGCGCCTGGGACGAGGTCGAACTGATCGGCAGCACGATCGACGACGCGGTGGGCGAGGCGTACGACAAGGTCGCCGCCATCCTCGGCCTCGGCTATCCCGGCGGCCCCGTCATCGACTCGCTCGCCCGCGAAGGCGACCCGAAGGCCGTCCCCTTCCCGCGCACGTACCTGACGCGCGACTCCCTCGACTTCTCCTTCAGCGGGCTGAAGACGGCGGTGCTCTACCACGTGCGCGGCGTCCCGGGGAAGCTCGATCCCGGCGCCACGATGACCGACCAGCACCTGCGCGACGTTGCGGCGAGCTTCCAGGCCGCCTGCGTCGACGTGATCACGCGCAAGCTCCGCCGGGCGCTGCAGCAGACCGGCGGCAAGAGCGTGATCATCGGCGGTGGGGTCTCCGCCAACCGCGGCCTGCGTGCGACCCTCGCGCAGTTCGACGTTCCCGTCTGCTTCCCGCCGCTCGCCTACTGCACCGACAACGCCGCGATGATCGCGGGTTTGGCGGACGTCCATTACCGCGCCGGTCGCTTCGCGTCGCTCGACCTTGACGCGATCACGTACAGCGCGTTCGCGCGATAGCCTGCGCGCGCTTGTCATCCAAGGTATCCTCATACGGATCAGGCTTGATTCGCGCGCTCGGTCATCCTGAGGTACTCCGAAGGATCTGGCCGATCCGTCGGTGAAGCCAGATGCTTCGGAGTACCTCAGCATGACACTGGACGGTCGCGACGGTCGAGAATCGTGGCCGGCTATCTAGCTTCGAATCTGAGGGCCTTCTATTCTCCGCTAGGTCCTTCGGAGTACCTCAGGATGACAAGGCTCGGTATCTTCTGGGCGCATGCCACACCCCAAGCGGATCAATGACCTCCCGCCACTTCCTCCGCGCCCGCTCGAAGGTCACAAGGGCGCCTTCGGCCGCGTTCTGATCGTCGGCGGGAGTGACGGGATGATCGGCGCGCCCGCCTTCGCCGGCGCCGCGTCACTGCGGATGGGGGCGGGGCTGGTGCAACTTGCGGTGCCGCACTCGATCCTGGCCGCGGCGCTTTCCATCACGCCCGAGTGCATCGGCATGGGACTCGGCAAGGCCGTGCCCAGGGACTTGCTTCAAGCAAGCGCCAACGCCGACGCCATCGTCATCGGCCCCGGCCTCGGCCAGACGCCCGAGGTGATGGGGCGACTCACGCGCTTGGTTCGACTTGAGAAACTCATGGTCGTCGATGCCGACGGCTTGAACCTCCTCGCGAAGCAGAAGGGTTGGCCGAAGTTGTTTAAAGCTCGCGCGGTGCTCACGCCGCACCCGGGTGAGATGAAGCGGCTCGGGAAGCTCATCGGGCGAACGGATGTGCCCGACGACGACGCCGGCCGGATCGACATCGCAATCGAGGCCGCCCGCGCGTTCGGTCAGGTGATCGTGTTGAAGGGGCACCGCACCGTCGTTACCGACGCCGACCGCGTCTACGTGAACACCACCGGCAACAGTGCGCTTTCCAAAGCCGGAACCGGCGACGTCCTCAGCGGCATGCTCGCCGCGCTGCTCGCGCAGCAGATGGATCGCTTCGACGCCGCGTGCGCCGCGGTGCACCTGCACGGGTTGGCGGGGGAGATCGCGGGCGAGCGGCTGGGGTTGCGGGCGGTCCTGGCGCGCGACGTCATCGAGGCGATTCCCGCGGCGATCAAACGGTATGAGGAAAGGTTTGGGTGATGTCCTGCGCCGGGGGAGAGGCCCTGCCCGGCCCGAGTCGTCACATTCGGCGCTCGATGTTCGACGTTCGACTTCATTCGAATCAAGACGAACGCCGAACATCGAACATCGAACGCCGAACATCGAAGTAAAGACAAAGGCGCAGGCTATTGCACCCGCTGCAGCGCCTCGTACCCGAGGTATCCGATGACCCCGACCGCCACCAGCGCCGCGATCGACAGGAAGATCGCCACCGCCAGCATCGTCGTGAACCGGTTGCCCTGGCGGTGCAGGATGCGCTCCAGCTCCCCGTCACGCGTGTTGAGGTTGTCGCGCATCTGCGACAGCACGGCCGCGCTCTGCTCCGACGTCTTGCTCACGCTCTGCATCGCACTGCCGACGCTCGTGAGGTTGTCGGCCATCCGCTGGTCCTGGTCGTTCAGCGATTCGACCCGGCCGGTGAGCGCGTCGAGCGTCGAGCGCTGCTGCGCGTCGGCGTCGCTGATGCGGCCGAGGATGTCGGCGAGCTTCTGCTGCTGCCCGTTCTGAAACTCGATCTGCTGATGGATCGCCTTGAGCGTCTCGCTCTGCACGCGGCTGCTCTCGGGGAGCATCTGCAGCGTCTGCGGGAGCTCCGAGAGCGTTCGGACAAGCTGGTCCTGGCGATCGTTCTGCTTCTCCAGGTTGTCGCGGATCGATCCCATGAGATCGGTCAGCGTGTCGAAGCCCTGCTGGAGGTTGTTGATGGCGGCATCGCGCTTCGCCCAGGGGCGAAGGAACGTGCTGCGCGGCTCGAGGCCCGTGCCCATCCCCGTGCCGGCGTGGCCGTGGACTTCGCCTTCGAGCGGCAGGTTGCCGTTGTCGCCCGAAGCGGCGTCCTTCTTGAACCACTTGCCGATGCGCGAGAGAAACGTGGTCTGATCCGATTCCGTGTTCATGATTGCCCGTCCCTGGCTTGAATTGACACTCGATGGAGGCAAATCTACCATCCGCGCGCGATATGGGTCAACGGCGCGGCGAAACCTTGCGAACATTTTTCGCGCTGACCTTCCCCTTACTCCTCGCCATCGGGTGCGATCGCTCCCCCGGGACGATCCCCGCCGCTCCGGCGACGCAAGCGTCCGGCGGCGCGAAGTCCGTCGCCTCACTCGTACCAGCGGCAACCGATATGATCATCGGGATGGGCGCGCGCGAGCGCCTCGTCGCGGTGAGCAACTGGGACGCCGAGCGACCGGAAATCGCGGGATTGGCGCGCGTCGGAGACTACCGCACGGTCGACTGGGAGAAGCTCTCGACGCTGCGCCCGGAGGTGATGATCGTTCAATGGCGGCCGGACAAGATGCCGCCGGGCGTCGCGGAGCGGGCGGCCGAGCTGAACATTCAACTCGTCAACCTCCGCATCGTCTACCTCGACGAAGTCTTCACCGCGCTCCAAACGTTGGGTGACGCCATCGGGGAGCGCGAGCGAGCTGACGCCGCCGCGCAGGACCTCCGCCGCCAGCTCGATGCCGTTCGCGCCGCCGTGGCGGGGCGGACGCCGGTGCGCACGCTCATCTCGCAGACGGAGTCGCCGCTGTCGACCGTCGGCGGCGGCAACTTCATGAACGACCTCCTCACGATCGCCGGCGGACGAAACGTCATCGAGGGCGGCGACAACTCCTACCCCAACATCGACGTCGAGCGCCTCGTCGCGCTCAACCCGGACGTCGTCGTCCACCTCCTTCCGGGCGAATCCCCGCAGGTGATGGAGCGCGCCCGATCGTTCTGGTCCTCGCACCCCGAGTTGACGGCGGTGAAGAACGGGCGCGTGTAC
>JBAUGM010000349.1:0-11759 GCA_049679725.1 Tepidisphaeraceae bacterium | reverse complement strand
GTGTTGGCCGCCGAAGCGTGCAGCGTGTTGGCGTGGAAGAACAGCACATCCCCCGGCTCAGCCTCGAAGTAAACCATCTCGTAGCGCTTGATCGCCGCCTCGACGCGCTCGGGATCGGCGCCGGTCTGCTCGCCGAAGCGCCCGTGCTCGACCCGGCCCATCTTGTGCGTGCCCGCCAGCAGTTGCAGGCAGCCGTTCTCCTTCGTCGCGCGATCGACCGCAATGAGACCGCTGCACAGGTTCGGCAGCAGGCAGCCGTTCTGATACCAGTAGCCGTAATCCTGATGCCACTCCCACGCGCCGCCCACCTGCGGCTCCTTCAGCATCATCTTCGAGTGGTAATGATAGACCTCGTCACCGAGCAGTTGCTCCATCGCGTCGACCATGCGCCGCCCGCGCGAGAACATGCCGTAGAGGTCGTCGCCGGGGTGGTTCCACAGCGAGAGCTTGCTCTGCCGGCCCTTGGTGTCTTTCACCGGCATGCTGTGGCTGAGCATGTTGTGGTCGCCGCGCGCGGTTTGCAGGAGCAGGTCCATCTCCTCCCGGTCGTAATAACTCCGGCAGATGAGATACCCGTCGCGATGAAACTGCTCGACCTGCGCCTCGCAGAGGGGGGATGTGTTCATGATGCAGGAATCATCGCCACCCGCGCGACGTGGCGTCAACAACTTTCGCCGTGTATCGTCTGCGGCCTTCACACGGTCCGAGCGGAAATGCGACGCGAAGATCGCAAAGACGCAAAGACCGCAAAAGGAAGACTGTGATCTGATTCTTCCTTGCGATCTTTGCATTCTTGCGATCTTTGCATCTCTCGCCGCACACGAGCATTGAAAGGTTCGTCTCACATGGCCAAGCGCATCGGCTTCGTCGATTACAAGCTCGACAACTTCCACGCAAACGTGTTCCTCAAGGCATACCGCGAGCAGCTCAAGGACCGCGGCGCAACCGTGACCGGCTGCACTTCGCTCGATGAAGACGAGGGTCGCGCGTGGGCGAAGAAGAAGGACGTCCCGTACTTCGCCGACGCCACGCAGCTCAACGAGCAAGTCGACTGCTTCATGGTCCTCGCGCCGTCGAACCCCGAGAAGCACCTGGAGCTCTGCCAGCGCGTCTTCCAGTTCGGCAAGCCGACCTACGTCGACAAGACCTTCGCCCCGGATCTCGCGACCGCGCAGACCCTCTTCGACCTGGCCGACAAGCACAACGTCCCCGTGCAGACAACCTCCGCCCTGCGCTACACGAACGTGCAGGCGCACGCGAAGGGCAAGACGGTCCGCCACCTCACCGCCTGGGGCGGCGGCAGCTCGTTCGAGGAGTACGCGATCCACCCGGTCGAGATGGCGATCAGCATCATGGGGTCGCGCGTCACCTCCCTCATGCGCCGCGGCGAAGGGAAGTACGCGCAGCTCCTGCTCAATCTCGACACCGCAGGCGGTGATGGCGATCGCACCGCGACGTTGAACGTCTACGCGACCGAAGGCACGCCTTACGCCGCCGCCGTGACGGATGAGAAGGGGACGAAGCTGATCGAGGTCCAGACGAGCAAGCTGTTCGTCGACACCGCCGCCGCGGTTCTGGACTTCTTCGAAGCGGGGAAGCCCAACATCGACCGTGCGGAAAGCCTCACCATCCGCCGCATCCTCGACACTGCGGCGAAGCCCGAGGCGCGAGAGAGGTTCGTGCTTTTGGCGTGATGTAATGCGCTCGCGCGACGGATGCTCGCCTGCTTGTCATGTGTTGTCGGCGAGCCGCCGCTCCTTGTGCGACTTCGGCGCCGTGCCTTTGACCGACGCTCGGCGCGCGGCGCGGCACGCTCGGCAACGGACGGCCGTGGACTGGATTGGCCCCTTGGCCACCTCGTACCACCACTGCTGCTGCTCAGCCGTCCACACTTCACGCTTGCGGCAGTCGCGGCACTTGAACTCCAGGTCTTGGTAGAACAGGGGCGGCGAGTGCGAATTGTTCGGCGCCTGCTTCGACAGCTCGGCCTCGATTCGTTTCGGTGATCGGGGCGCGGGCGTCGGCGGCTCGCTCGGCATCCGGCGCTTCACACGGGTGGCACGGGGCTTTCCCACTGCGGCCTCCACAAGGGAATTACAACACGCGTCGCCCGCCAACGAAAGTGCGGGAGGCACACTTGCGTGTCCGGGCGCCAAAGTGAAGGTGACGCAAACTTTTAGTCAGCATAGTTGTCCGCGTCTGCGGCAACGGCCGATACGGTGGCGGCGAACAGCACCTCGTGGCATGGGTTTTCAACCCATGCGTTCAGAATTGCACGATTTGAGAACCCCTGCGATCGAACGCCAGAGATCCTTCGGGGTACCTCAGGATGACAATCGCGCGGTCTTGGAGGAGTTGGGAACGATGCAATCCACCCGAGTTCGAGTCGTCGTCACGCTGTTTACCCTGTTGCTACCCGCCGTATCCCTGCGCGCCGCCGACATGCCACCGGCCACGCGCCCCACGGCAATGTGGGAGCCCGACGTCTTCCCCATCAGCTTCTGGTGCGGCGTTCCCGTCAAATTCATCTCGCAGGAGCGATTCAAGGAGGTTGCCGACGCGGGATTCACCCATGCGATGCCGGGCCTGGAGCAGGGTGCGCCCACCATTGCGGACAACCAGCGCATCCTCGACTACTGCCAGGCGGTCGGCATCAAGGCGTTCTTGTACGACGGGCGCATGCCGACGGGCATCGGCCCCAATGGCGAGGGCAAGGAGCGCATCGACGCGATCGTCGTTGACTACGCGAAGCATCCCGCGCTGGCCGGCTACTTCATCGGCGACGAGCCGGGCGCCGGCGCGTTTCCCGCGCTTGCCGCAACGTTTGCGTACCTCGCACAGAAGGATCCGACTCATCCCGCGTACGTCAACCTGTACCCGAACTATTGCCCGCCGCACGGGCTGGGGACCGCGACGTACGATGCGTACATCCAGCAATGGCTACAGCAGGTGAAGCCCGCGATTCTCAGTTACGACCACTACCACTTCATGAGCAAGTTCGATCGCCCGGGCTTCTTCGCCAACCTCGCGACCGTCCGCCGCGAATCGCTGAAGTCGAACGTCCCGTTCTGGCAGATCGCGTTGCTGATCAACCATTTCGACTACCGGAAACCCACCGAGGCCGAGAAGCGGTTTGAGGCGATGCAGACGCTCGCGTTCGGCGGGAAGGGGTTCATGTACTTCACCTACTGGCAGCCGTTTAAGGACTGGGGCACCGCCATCATCAACCTCGACGGCACGCGCACACACCAGTACGACGAAGTGAAGCGCATCAACCGCGACGTGCAGGCCATCGGCAAGCACTTGATCAGGGCGAAGTCGACGGCGGTGATCGAGTTCGGCCAAGCGGGCGACACGATCAATACGGGTAACGACGTCGTCCGCTTCGACGGGCCGCACATCACCGCTGGATTGTTCGATGGGTCCGGCGAGACGCGCTACGCGATGTTCGCCAACCGCGACTACCGCAACGCGACGAGCACGACGCTGACGCTGGAGACCGGCGGAAAGAGACTCCAACTGCTCGACAAGCAGACGGGCGAGTGGGCGGACGTCGCGCTCGTGGATGGCAAGGTGCGGCTCAATCTCGCCGCGGGTGATGGGGAACTTTATCGCTGGTGAATTGCTTGCCTCTTCTCGTGGCAGGGGTTTTCAACCCGTGCGACCGCGGCGGCCAGCCGCTCCGCTCGAACGACAACGCGGGCGATCTTCGCCCGCGCCTGGGAGCCAGGTTCCGCACGTGGGCGACTTTTGATATCGCGGCCGCCGCGAACGCCTATCGATCGCAATCTGTCATATCATCTAAGTTATTTCTTGACCTCCCGTAATCGTGTTGTATACATTCCTTTTGACATCTCTCCCGGCGGTCAGTTGCAAGGAAAAACGAGGGGGCGCGAGTTCAGCCGGCAGGCTTGTCGGGTTCTGTATACAACGGCGGCCCTCTGGCGCACTTCGAACTTTCGCGGGAGGCTCTATGACTCGGTTCGCTCGTCTGTCTCAACGGGGACGAATGGGGTTCACGCTCGTCGAGTTGCTCGTCGTCATCGGCATCATCGCGGTGTTGATCTCGCTGCTCCTGCCGGCGCTGAACAAGGCGCGCGAGGCGGCGAAACGCGCGCAGTGCCTCAGCAATCTGCACCAGATCCACACGATGCTCGTCATGTACGCCAACCAGTACAAAGATCAGGTGCCGATCGGTTACAGCGGCCCCGGCGCGAGCACGACGGTCAGCGTCTCGGAGGCGAACAACTACCACGCCTCGCGTGACAGCCTCGCCGCCCTCTCCGATGGCGATACCATCGGCAATCCCCCGCAGCCGGGAACCGTTCGTTATGTGGGACTGGGGCTGCTCTTCAAGACCGGCATCCTGCGCGAAGGGAGCGGCGAGGTCCTTTACTGTCCCTCGTGGCAGATGGACCACGATTTCAGCTACGACGTCCCGCGCAATCCCTGGCCCCCGTCGTCGAACACGACGCGTTCGAACTACAGCCTGCGGCCGAGCACGGACAACAAGAACCCCGCCCCGGGTGAGTGGGCATCGGATGCGGTCTACTGGCTCGAAGGCACGCGGGCGGATGAGATCCCGTTCTTCCCGGTCAAGGTCGTCGATGGCAGGGCAGTCACACCATACGTATCGCAGCCCATGTTCCGCCTGGCGAAGCTGAAGAACCGCGCGATCATTTCCGACATTAACCACCAGAGCGTCCGCTTCGACCGCGCGCATAAACAGGGTGTCAACGTCCTCTACGCCAACGGCGGGGCGAAGTGGGTTCATCGCTCGCTCTTTGAGACGCAGCTCAAGCACCCCGCGAGCAAGTTCAACCTGGCGCAGGACTGGGTCCACGACCAGATCTGGAACAACCTCGACGCGGATACGCAACTGTACTGAGCGCTGGCGGCCCGACTGAACTGATCGGGTTCCATCGAACGCTTCGCGATCGGTGCGGACGCGTCCTGCGCCGATTGCTTCGTTCTCACCCCGCGGAATTCGCATCGCATGACGTCGAACAAGCCGTATCTCCTCTTCGGAGTACCTCAGAGAGCGTGAACTTTTTACGCAGCACGGGTTTTCAACCCGTGCCTTGAATTGAAAACACGGGTTGAAAACCCGTGCTACGAATAAATTCACAGTGTGTTCGAGATGTTGCAAGAGGAAGAAACGAATCGCCTTCCGCGCCGCGCGTTCCTTATTGGAAGCGCCGCCGCTGCTGCCGCAGCGTTGACGGGGTGCCAGCAGATGTTGACCAGGGAGGGCGCCGGCCCCGCGACCACGCAACTCTCCACCGCCGAGCTCGAGCCCTCTCATGGCCTGGGCGCCGAAGAGGCCGACTCGCCCACCGTCGGCGGCGAGCGCGGCTATATCCGCGTCATGCTCACTGAAGCGGACGGCTCGTCGCTCGTCAACGACCGCGCCCGGTTGCTCCACGCGCGGGATCTGAACAACGACCCGCTCCCGCAGGCGATCATCCGTGCCGATGGGCGCGTGCGCGTCGCGCTGGCGGGTGAACCGATACAAGTCGTCTGTCGCCTGAAGATACCGGGCTTCGGCGAAACCTACGTCTACGCCGACAACGACGGCAAGGGTTACCGCAAGCCGGCACAGATCGACTTCGTCGTCGATGCCGCCCAGACGCGCCTGCGCCGCGTGCGCGAGGCGGTGCGAAGCGCAAAGCCCCTCGGCATTCCGTCTGATGCGAAGCTCGACTGGCACCTCTTCGCCGCGGCGCGACCGCTGCCGTCCGAACCCGGTTACGCACGCACCGCGGCCGCGTACGAGTCGCTCGCGCACTCCATGCACGCGGGGGAGATCTTCGCGCTGGGCGCCGCGCGCCGGCGAATCGCTCGCTTGGGCGAGCCACGCAAGGATTTCGGCTTCGGCGTGATGATTTCGAAGCACGGTCAGAATCCTGCGTACGACGAAGCGGTCTCGAAGGCGTTCAATTTCGCGACGGGCGCGTGGTACACCTGGAAGGGCGAGGAATCGCCTTACGTCGACTATGCCCGGATGGACGGCTCGATCGACTGGTGCCTCGCCAAGGGCATCACGCCCAAGAGTTTTGGCTACTGCTACATGTCCCGCGGCGCGACGCCGGAGTGGATCCGCCCGACGGAGATCCCCGCTGCGACGAACCCGTCCGGGGGTGACCCCACCGACGCGCGGCGCGAGTACAACCCGAAGTGGCCGTACGCGCGCCTCAAGAAACTGTACGAAGCCGTCAACCGCCAGACGTGCAAACACTTCCTCGACAAGTACGGGGACAAGGTCCCGCACGTCGAGATCCTCAACGAAGCGCACGACAAGGCGAACCTCTGGCAGATGGACCACGCGCAGATTATCGAGATGGCCAAGGGAGTCTCGATCGCGGCGCGACAGGGGCACCCGACGATCAAGCGGATGTTCAATCACTGCTGCCAGTGGGGCGAGTACGCGGTGCGCCGCAATTCCGACGGCTCGCGCCGCTGGTCGCCGCTGATGTTCGCGAAGGACTGCATCGACAACGGCGTGGAGTTCGAGACGCTCGGGCTTCAGCTCTACTACCCGCAGTACGATGTGTTCGAGATCGATCGCATGCTCCAGCGCCACTTCGCGCTGGGCAAGCCGATCCACATCACGGAAATGTCGACGCACGCGAAGGCCGGCTTCGACCTCGAGAGCATGCGGCCCAAGACCGTCTCCGCGCCGTGGCACGGCGAGGCGTGGAGTGAGTCGATCCAGGCGGACTGGCTCGAGGCGATGTACACGCTCTGCTACAGCCACCGGCAGATCGAGGCCGCGCAGTGGTGGGACCTGGCGGATGCGGGCGGGCACTTCTGGCCGCATGGCGGGTTGCTGAACAAGGACTTTACGCCGAAGGAGAGCTACGGGCGGCTGCTCAAGATTCAGAAGGAGTGGGGCGTGGCGCGGCCGGCGTGAATCTTACTCCCTCTCCCCCGAGTACGTGGGAGAGGGAGAAGGGCGCTGGCACCCTGGCGCGGAAGATCGTATCCACCGCCGACGATATCCCCGCGGCGGGGGCTGGCAGGTCCGCCAACGCACGATGCGCGGCGGACGACCTGCGGGTCGTCCGACCCTCGCCCCGTGCGGCGGCGTTGCGGCTGTGAGGACGTTGCAATTCGCGCAGCGGCCGGAGATTGGCCGCGTTTTTTTGCGAGTGGTTTCGAGAAATAAGGACTTACGAACGACGCCAATCCCGGCCGGGATGGCAGGAAATGGGTGAGGTATGGTTCGCGATAGAAGTGGACAAAAGCCGTTCGTTCCGCGATTTTTGAGCAACGGAGCGAATGGGCGCATGAAGATCACCGACATCAAGGCGACCACGGTCACCGTTCCCCTTCAGGCGCCGCTGCGCCACGCCAACGGCTGCCACTGGGGACGCTTCGTCCGCACCGTCGTCGAGGTTGAAACCGACGCCGGCATCACCGGCCTGGGCGAGATGGGCGGGGGCGGGGAGTCGGCGGAGGCGACGTTCCGCGCGATGAAGAAGTACCTGCTCGGCCACGACCCGGCCCGCATCGAGGAGATGCGCTTCAAGATCGCCAACCCCACCGCCTCCCTCTACAACAACCGCACGCAGGTTCTCGCCGCCCTCGAGTTCGCCTGCCTCGACATCCTCGGCAAGAAGTGGAACGTCCCCGTTCACGACATCCTCGGCGGCAAGCTCCAGGACCGCGTGCCGTTCGCGTCGTACCTCTTTTTCCGCTATCCGAATGCGGATGGTTCCGGCGAGGTTCGCACGCCCGAGCAGCTCGTCGCCGACGCGCTGGAGTTGAAGAAGCAGTTCGGCTTCACGTCGCACAAGCTCAAGGGCGGCGTGTTCGACCCGCGCTACGAGCTCGAGTGCTACCGCGCACTCGCCAAGGCGATGCCGGGCGACAGCCTGCGCGTCGATCCGAATGGCGTCTGGTCGGCGGAGCAGGCGATCCGCTTCGGGCACGGCATCGAGGGGCTCAACAACGATTACTTCGAAGACCCCGTCTTCGGCATCAACGGCATGCGGCGCGTGCGGCAGATGGTGCGCATCCCCGTCGCGACCAACACCGTCGTCGTCGGGTTCGAGCAGCTCTCCGCCAACGTGCTCGACACCGCCGTCGACGTCATCCTCCTCGACACGACTTTCTGGGGCGGCATCCGCCAGTGCGTCAAAGCCGCCGGCGTGTGCGAGACGTTCCAGATGGGCGTGGCCGTTCACTCGTCCGGCGAGTTGGGCATCCAGCTTGCGACGATGCTGCACCTGGGCGCGCTGATCCCGAACCTCAGCTTCGCCGCGGATGCGCATTATCACCAGCTCGCCGACGACATCATCGAGGGCGGGAAGATGGTGTACGAGAACGGCAGCATCAAGGTGCCGACGGGGCCGGGGCTGGGCGTCACGCTCGACCGCGACAAGGTCGCGACGTACGCGGAGCTGTACAAGGAACTGGGCGGCTACCCGTACGACCAGGATCCGCTGCGCCCCGGCTGGGCCCCAACGATCCCGAACAACCGCTGGGCGGATCCGAACGACGCGCGGATTCCGGAGTTGAAGTTCTGAGCGCGCGCCTCCCTCGCCCCGGTACTCCGGGGAGAGGGAGTAAGCGGATGAGGCGATGGAGGTTGCATTGAAGCGTTCGATCTTGTCGCTGACGACGTTTGCCATAGCGGCGATATATACATTGACCGCGATGGCCCAAGCCACGCCGCAAGGCGTCTCCATCGCGGCAGACAAGCTCGCCCCCGGCACGACGATCGACCTCACCGGCCAGTGGCTCTTCAAGCCGACCTACGCGCTCAGCAATGGTGAGAAGCCGCAAGATGCGACCGAGTCCTCCGGCTACAACCCCGTCCCCGTCCCGCAGATGCTTAGCCGCATTCAGTGGTGGCTCGACGATTCGGAAGACTTCAAGAAATGGGAGCAGGAGCGACTCGACAAGCTCGGCTTCGACACGGAGAAGAGCGACGACGGCTGGTACCGGCTCGACCTCGACATCCCGGAACTTCCGAAGCATCGCCACCTCTGGATCGAGTTCGACGGCGTCGCCATGCGCAGCCGGACGTTTCTCAATGGCAAGGAACTCGGCAAGCACGATGGGATGTTCAGCCGGTTCAGCTACGACCTCACCTCCCATCTCAAGCCGGGCAAGAACACGCTGGCGATGTGGGTCAGCATGGAAAAGATCCCGCCCACGAGCGGGAACCTCGGCGAGGCCGTCACAGTCAACCTCTCCGCGGCGAAGGTCATCTCGATGAGCAAGGGGATGTTCGGCCCGCTCACGCCCAACCAGGACAACCGCGCGTACGACCTGTACGGCATCTGGCAGCCGGTGAAGCTCGTCGTGCGCGGGCCGGTCAGGATCACCGACGTCGGGATCGAGACGACGGTCGACCGTTACCAACTGAACCTCGAGTGGGAGGCCCTCGTCGACGGACTGCAGGTTCGGCGTCGATACACCCTGACCGATCTGAAGACCGGCGAGTTGTTCCACGAGCGCCAGCTCCCGCACCCCGGTGGGTCGGATGCGAAGGCCGGTCGCAATACGAGTGGGTTGTCGGAGTCTTACGCGCCCAAGGATCGGCCGAAGCCCTGGTCACCGGAGGAGCCGAACCTTTATCGCCTCGATGTGACGCTCGAAGCGAACGACGGCGAAGTGCTGGACAAGTGGTCGCACAACATCGGCTTCCGCACGTTCGAGGTGAAGGGCAATCAATTCTTCCTCAACGGCAAGCGTTTTTGGCTGCGCGGGGCGAACCAATTGCCGTACGGGAAGAACCCGTGGGATCCCGAGCTGCCGCGCAGGCTGATCCAGATGCTGCACGATGCGAACGTGAACTCGACGCGCACGCACTGCACGCCGTGGAATGAAGCGTGGCTGAACGCCGCCGACGAGATCGGGCTGGCGGTGAGCATCGAAGGGATTCGGCCGTGGGCACTGGCGGGGCGGAGTGATCAGATCGGCCGCGAGGTCATGCCGCCGCCCGAGATCGTGCAGCACTGGCTGATGGAGAACGAGGACGTCGTCAAGCGTTGCCGCAACCACCCCAGCGTCTTTCTCTTCACCGTCGGCAACGAGATGTTGCTGCGCGACGGGAAGAATCTGAAGAAGTGGCAGATCATGAGCGAGGTCGGGAAGCAGACGAAGAAGCTCGCGCCGAAGCATCCGGTGGTGATCTCGTCCGACTACGTGCGCGATGAGAAGTTCTACGCGAGCGACTTGAAGCCCGCCGGCCTCTATGACGGCGACGTCGACGACATGCACAAGTACAGCGGCTGGTACGCCGATTCCCCGTTCGTCGCCGACACCTCGAGCTACCGCGCGAACGCGGGCCGGCCGATGATCGGCCAGGAGATGTCCAGCGGCTACCCCGATCTCGACACGGGCTTACCCGTTCTGCGTTACACGCGCGACCTCGTGACGCCGCAGGCGTGGGTGGGCGTGTACGCGTACCCGGGGAACGATCCGGCCATCTTCCTGAACGAGCACGCGAAGGTGACGAAGCGCTGGGCCGAGCAGCTCCGCTTCGAGCGTGGCGACAAGAGCGCCGGATTCTCGCTCTTCTCCGCCGAGTGCTGGTTCCGTCACAGCTATTTGCCGGAGGCGACGCCGTACCCCGTACTCGAAGCGGTGAAGCAGGCGTTCGCCCCCGTCGGGCTCGCGCTGGAAACGAATCAGCGGCGCTTCTTCGCCGGCGACCAGATCGTGACGAGCGTCTACGTCACCAACGACGACCCGCAGGGCCGCAGCTTCGAGAACCTCAAGGCCCAGGTCGGCTTCGTCCACTCCGCCGGCAGCGCGGTCAACTTCATCGACGCCGGCCCACAAGGGCAACTCCAGAAGCTCGAGCACTACCAGACCGCGAAGGTTCCGCTGGTCATCCGCGTGCCCAAGGAGTGGTCGGAGCCGCGCACGAGCGTCGGTTTGGTGGTGCGTCTGGTGAGCGGTGACCAGCTTGTTGCGACGACGACGGATCAAGTCGAGATCTTTTCCAAGCCCACCGCTGAGCGGTGGGCTTCGAACGACGTCATCGTGCTCGAGCGCGGCGCGTCGCTCGATGCGCTGAAACCGGGTGGAGAACTCCGGAAGAAGATCGAATCCGGCGCCACGACAATCGTCTTCTCCCCTTCCAAGGAGATCGTCAAACTCTTCCCTGCCGACCTCCTCGACGTGCGCGGCACGACGGAAAAACCCGACTACGCCGAGTTCGCCGACTGGTACCCCGCGCGGGGCACGAAACTCACCGAGAGCCTGCGCCCGATGGACATCAAATGGTGGGCGCGCCAGCGCGACTGGCGCGCCTACGTCGCCGGCACCAGCCATCGCCTCAAGCCCGGCGGCAAGGCGCGCGAGCTGATCCGCTTCATCCCGTCGCACTCGTACATCTCCGCCGAGAAGTTGGTGGAGCAGTATCGCGTCGTGATGAGCGAGATCCCGATCGGCAAGGGCAGGTTGTGGGTCTGCGATCTGGACCTCGCCGCCAGCGCCGAGGTCGATCCCGCGGCACGTATCGTCGCCGACAATATTTACCGCGCCGCGGCCGATCCGGAATCGACGAAGAACCTTCAACCCGTGCCGCCGCACGAGGTACTGCTGAAGGCTTGGTAAGGCGGGAACGCGAGCAGGGCGCATGGCAGCATCAGCCGCAGCGAGAAACATCACGGATCTGACCGGGCGCGTCGCGGTGGTCATCGGCGGGACGTCGGGCCTGGGCAAGGCGATCGCGATCGCGCTGGCCGAGTCCGGCGCCGACGTCGTCCCCTCCGGCCGGCGCAAGGAGATGGCCGAGG
>JBAUGM010000348.1:0-2822 GCA_049679725.1 Tepidisphaeraceae bacterium | reverse complement strand
GGCGTATCCCGTTAAGCCTGTTTACGCCGGCGGGCGAGCAAGCCGAGCCCGGCGATGCCGGCGAGGGCAAGCGAGCCGGGTTCGGGGACGACGACGAATCCGGCGGCCGTGGCGTGGGCTTGAACTTCCGACAAGCTGAGCACGTCGTTGCCGTACAGCACGGCCTCGTCGATCGTGACGTTCGCCTCTCGGTCGACGGTGGTCAGCGGGTTCTGGCGAACGTTGCGGCCGGCAAACACCCCGTCGGCGTCAAGGTCCGAGAAGCCCGCGGGCTCGACGCTGCCGTTCACCTGCGTGAAGGTCATCGTCTGCGCCACGCCGTCAACGTAGGCCTGGAACGCGGCCACGCCGGTCTGCGCGTCGTCGTAGGTGAAGACGAGGTGATGGTAGTTCCCGTCGTACAACGACGCGTTGGTGAAGTGCGCGGCGATCGAGGCGCCGCCGTTCGCGTCGGCGTTGTTGCCGCGGACGAACAGGCGGGTCGTGTTCGCCAGCGCGCCCAGGGCGTCGTTCCCGCGGGAGTTCAGGTCGATGTTGACGTCGGGCAGGTTGGCCGCCTTCGAGAAGACGCCGAACAGCGACTGGATCGTCGTCGAGGAGAAGCCCGCGTTGACCTTGAAGACAAACTCGTAGGACGACTGCGCCATCTGCGAGCCGAACGTGTTGATGTTCGCCGCCAGCGCATCGTTGCCGGTGCTGACGCCGTCGAACGAGACGGCGTCATCGGAAGCGAGTCCGGTGCCCGCCTGGCTGAAGGTGGGCGTCCCGGTGTACGTCCCGTTGGCGCCCACAGTGGCGACGGCGGGCGAACTGGTGTCGCTCAGGCGGTAATAGGCATACGGGCTGTTCGCGGTGACAGCGGTTTGGTACGCCACCGGCGCTGCCTGCGCCGCCGCGGCGCCGAATGCCATGACCCCGGCGGTGAAGGCGAACGTGTAGAGCGCGTTCGTCGAGTGGTTCCGTTGCATGATGCGATGCTCCTCTCCAAGTGGGACGATGTGATCTGTCGCGGGCCAACGATGGCTCGCGACGGGGGGTGTGAACGATTGTGTCGATGACCCGGCGGGTGCGCGACGGGTGCGGCGGCGCATCGCCAGCACGCCGGCGAAGCCGAGCAGCGCCAATCCCCCGGGTTCGGGAACGAGCGCCGCCAGTTCCGGGATATTGCTCGCGATGAACTGCTGGTACGCCGCCACGCGCGTGATCAGCGCGCCGTCGCCGTAGGTCGACCCATTGTCGGCGGCGCCGGGGTAGTTGTAGAAGTCGTAAGTGCCGGAGTGGACGCCGGCGAGGCGCCAGGCGTCGTTCTCAAAGATGAACGATCCGCCGCCGCTGTCGCCCGAGCCGATGAGGTACTCCATGTCGAGCGGGCTGGACGATCCGGAAAAGTTGGGCGACGTGCGCGGGGACGGCTCGTCGAAGTCCCAGATCAGCGCGGTCGCGCCGTTGGAGAACAGCTTGAGCTGATCGACGACGTTGTCGCCCGCGCGCTTCGTGCCCGAAGCCCCCGTCGAGCCGGTCTTGCCCGTCCCGCTCTGTCCGAAGCCGACCTGCGTGACCGTCTTGCCCAGCTCTTGAAAGCTGGTGTAGATCGAGGCGGGGGTGATGCCGGTGAAGGGGGTGGTGAGCCGGACGAGGGCGATGTCGAAGCCGGCGTTGATGTCGCCGTTCCACCCGCGGTTGCCGTTGATCCCGGTGGGGACGATCACCTCGGCGGCGGTACGGGACTGGCTGCCGATGCGGAGGGTGTCATTGGCGATCGTCTCATCGGAGACGAGCCCGTCGCCATCGGTGTCGACGACGTGGGCGGCAGTCAGCGCCCACTGCGGCGCGATCAGCGTGAACGAACCGAAGAGCGAGCCGGTCGAGTAGGAGCCGACGGAGGCGAACTGGGGTTGGTTGCCGTACGCGCGGTAGTCGGCGTCGACCCGGTCATGGCGAATGGTGCCCGCGTTGGCGGTCGCGGCGGTCGCCCAGGAGACGAGCAGGCCGCAGGCGAGGGTGCGAACGGGTGCGATACGGGATGGGCGCGGGGACACCGTCCCCTGGCGAACGTGACGATTGAGCAAGTTTTCCTCTCCGCCGATGGGGATCAAACCGCGTGGCCGAGCCTTCCAGCCGGGGCCAGGCCGCGAAACAGTATACAATCCCAACGGGCGGAGGGAAGCTTATTTTTCGGTCTTTTCCAGCAGCAGGGGGAGGAACCGGTCCAGGTCGGGCTTCAGGGCGCCCTCGGGGAGCTGGGATTTCTTCGTCCCGTCGCTGGCCAGGAACGCCCGCAGCGCCAGGTAGGGCTTGTGGGGGTTCAGCCCCGTGTGCTGATGGCGGATGAACGTGTTGCGATACCATTCGTCGAACGGCGGGCGCTCGGCGCGGAGGATCTCGACCTCCAACTGCTCCAGCGGCTCCATCGCCTGCTCGCATAGCGCCCAGGCCTTGTCGCGATCGGGCTCGGCCATCGCCTGCACGAGGAGCTTGGCGGCGCGCGTGTGCCGGCCGGTGATGCGCAGGGGCAACTCGCAGTTCTCGAAGAAGAACTGCCGCTGCGCGCGGGTCATCTTCGCCGAAGCGCGGTCGAGAACCGCGAACGCCTCCTCATACCGGCGATCACGATCGGCGAGCGTGCTGACCGTCTCCGCCCGCGCCGGCGCGAACTCCTGGCCGGCGAACTTTTTCATCAGCGAGTCGAGGGCAGCCGGGACCCGGTCGCAGGCCCACCATTGCATGTCCCACTTGTCGATCAACTGGTAGTAGTGCCGGTACGCCTCGGCGGCGTCAGGGGCGGCGGCGTCGCCGAAGTATTCGCGGCACCACCACTGCAC
>JBAUGM010000347.1:0-2455 GCA_049679725.1 Tepidisphaeraceae bacterium | reverse complement strand
GCGAAGCCGCAAGCGGAAAGCCCGAAGTTCCCTCCCGATTGATCCGCAGCCCGTCCATCAGATGTCGCGTCAGCGCCTGCTTCACCCGCTGCATCGGCGCGGTGCCCGTTCCCCGCAGTTTCTCGATGGACGTGACCGGCCGACACGAGAGCCCGCAGGGGACGATGAGGTCGAAGTAGCTCAGATCGGTCGTCACGTTGAGTGCGATGCCGTGCATCGACACCCCCCGGCGGATGCGCACGCCCAAGGCGCAGATTTTCGCCAGCGTCCCCGCCTGCGGTGAGCCGGGTCGAACCGCGCCATCATCGACCCAAACGCCCACGGCACACTCGTCCTTGCGCGCCGCGATGCCGAGCTCCGCCAGCGTGTCGATGACGACCTGCTCGAGCCGCCGGACGTATCCGCCGACGGACAGTTGGTGGTCGATCAGGCGGACGATGGGGTACGCGACGAGCTGGCCGGGGCCGTGGAAGGTGATGTCGCCGCCGCGGTCGGATTCGACGAACTCGACGGAGCGCTGGGCGAGCGATTCGGGCGAAGCGAGCAGGTTCTTCGTGACGTTCGGCCGCCGCCCGACCGTGATGACCGGCGGGTGCTCGACGAGGAGCAACCGCTCCTCGCCGCCCGCGACGACGTCGGCGTGAACGCGCTCCTGATGCGCCCAGGCTTGGCGATAGGGCATGGTGCCGAGGTCTTCGACGATCATCGCGGGATTCTAGGCGACCTTGGACGCCGCAGAAACGCGCCTCCCTCTCCCACGGTACTCCGGGGGAGAGGGCAGGGGAGAGGGGCAAGGTGCGCGCGACGTCGAACACCGTTGGATTCGCAGATCCGCGCAAGTCATCGAGTCGACCGTTTCTCGTCGCACCACGCCGCTCGCCCCTCTCCCCGCCCTCTCCCCGGAGTACCGGGGCGAGGGAGATGGGGATCTACTTCCTCTCCACCTCAAACTCCTTCTTCCCCAACTGCTCGCGCACCGCCGTCAGCATGGCGGCGTCGAGCGTATCCGCGCCGGCGGCTTCCTTCTGCTTCGCGGCGACGAATTTTTCGCGCTGCTGGTTCAGATCGTTGATCTTCGCCTGAACCTCGCTGCGCTTCTTGGCCTGCTCCTCGACATACGCCTTGCGCTGCTCGGGCGTCATCGAGCGCATGTTCTCGGGCAGGTCCTTCGCGTCGACCGACTCGATCTTGAACTCCTTCCCCTTCGACGCGTCGACCAGGTCCCACCCGGCGTTGCGGTAGACGGACTGGGCCTTGGACACGCTGCGCTGCACGCCCGACCCCGCCTCCGGCGCGGCGGCGGCGAGGGCGTCCTGCGCTTCCTGGCGCACCGCACGATCACGCCCCTCAGCACCGTACGCGACGTACGTCTTGTTCAACTCCGCCGAGAGCTTCAGGATCGCCTCATCCTGCGGCGCCGCAATCGCGACGACCGCCTTGTCCTGGTCGATGTTCATCGCGCGCCCGTCCGCCAGCTTCGCACCGTCGGCCCAGCCGCTCGAATCGCCCACCGCCTGCGGCCCGCAGTGAATCGTGTTGACGATGATCCCCTTGGCGATCGCCTCGGCGCAGCTCTGGCGGTAATCGACCGTACCCTGCGTAAACGGCTCGTTGCCGGCGATGAAGATCGCGCGATACACCTTCGGCGACGCCGACCACGCCAGCCCCTTCGTCGCCGACTGGATGACGTGCCCGCAGTACTCGTCGCCGCCGTTGGTGGTGAGGGCGAAGAGCTTTTCCGACACCGCGTCGAGGTCGTCGGTGAGCGGGAGAATCATGCGGATGTACCCCTCGCTGGCGGCGAGGTTGCTGTTGCCGTACTCGTACAGCGCCACCTGGAGCATCGGCGTCTGGCCGGATTGCTTCGAGCGGGCGAACTCGTTCACGACCGTCCAAAGCTGCGTCCGCGCCTGGTTGATCAACCCGCTCATGCTGCCGGACGTGTCGAGGAGGATGGCGATCTGGATGAGCGGCTTGTCCCCCTCCGGCGGCGGCGGCGCGATCGACTTGGCGGGAGCGATGGTGGCAAATGCTACGATCGAGACAATCAACGCGCAAAGACGACGTACGGCGGTCATGGCGGCTCCTTGGTGTGCGACATCCGCGATAGACGCACGGGGCAACGGGAAGTTCCGCGGGGATGGACGCACGTGCCGAGACGCGCCTTCGTGGCTTGGGCGTCTCGCCCGAGCTGTTCGGCAGCGCCGCTCCGCGGTAGCACTCGGGCGAGACGCCCAAGCCACGTTGCATCAGAGCCTCTCATCGCGTGCAACACCTCGCCGCCATCACCGCCATCGCTCGTCTCACAGCATCTTGTCTCTCCAGCAGTTACGACCGACCACGTCCGCCCGCGGAAGAATATTGTTGCACCATGCGGCGCCTTGTTGCATCCGCCCGCGCCGCGCACGTCGCGGCGAAACGTCGAGGCCGTCTACCCTGTCGAACCGTGCGCGAT
>JBAUGM010000346.1:0-1981 GCA_049679725.1 Tepidisphaeraceae bacterium | reverse complement strand
CGGGAAGGGCGCGACGACGGCGGTCGAGGCCGTTGCGTCCGCGAAGCCGCAAGCGGTGCCGATCGCGCCGGCCATGCCAACCGAATCCGTCGCGCCGCCCGAGCCTCGCGCGCCGTTGTCTCCTCTGCTGTTCGAGATCGCGTGGGAGGTGTGCTGGCAGCTCGGCGGGATCTACACCGTCCTGCGGTCCAAAGCCGACTGCATGAAGGACCGGTGGGACGAGCGATACTGCCTCATCGGCCCGTACAACCCGCAGACCGCCGCGGTCGAGTTCGAGGAGCGGCCGACGGAAGGCATCATCCGTGAGACGCTCGACCGCCTCCGCGCGGCGGGCATCCCGTGTCACTTCGGGCGCTGGCTCATCCCCGGCCGCCCGCGCGTGATCCTGCTCGACTATCGCGCGCGTTACCCGCACCTCGACGGTGACAAGTACCTCCTGTGGAAGGACCACGGCATCTCGACGCAGAGCAACGACGGCGAGGTCAACGAGGTCACCGCGTTCGGCTTCACCGTCGCCGAGTTCTTCCGCGAGCTGAGCAACTTCACTGTCGGGCGGACCGTGCTCGCGCACTTCCACGAGTGGATGGCGGGCGTCGCGGTGCCGCGCATCGCGCACCTGAAGTTGCCGGTCACGACGATCTTCACGACGCACGCGACGCTGCTCGGCCGCTACCTCGCCAGCGACAGCCCGGAGTTTTACAACCACCTGCCGTTCATCAACCCCGACGAGCAGGCGGGGAAGTACAACATCTGGCCGCGCTACGCGATCGAGCGCGCGGCGGCGCACGCGTCGGTCGTCTTCACGACGGTCAGCGAAGTCACCGCGCACGAAGCGGAGCGTTTGCTCGGCCGCAAGCCCGACGCGATCCTGCCCAACGGGCTGAACATCCGCCGCTTCTCCGCGACGCACGAGTTCCAGAACCTGCACGCCGCGTACAAGGAACGGATCCACGAGTTTGTGATGGGGCACTTCTTCCCCAGCTACACGTTCGACCTGGACAACACGATCTACGTCTTCACGTCCGGGCGGTACGAGTATCGCAACAAGGGGATGGACCTGTTCATCGAGGCGATGGCTCGGCTGAACGGGCGGATGAAGGAATTGCCCGCCGCCAACCGCCCGACGGTCATCGGCTTCATCATCACGCGCGCCGCCACGCGCAGCATCAACGTGGAGGCGCTGCAGAACCAGTCGATGTTCGACGACCTGCACAACACCTGCGACGAGATCCAGGAGCACATGGGCGAGCGGCTGTTCCACTCCGCCGCCAACGGCCGGATACCCACGTTCCCCGAGCTGCTCCCGGATGACGCGCAGGTGCGCCTCAAGCGCGCCATGCACGCGCTGCGGACGGGCCGCCAGCCGCTCATCGTCACGCACGACCTCGTCGACGACGCCAACGACCCGGTCCTCCAACACCTGCGCGCGCGGCGGCTGCTCAACGCCGGCGACGATCCGGTGAAGATGATCTTCCACCCCGAGTTCGTCACCTCGACCAGCCCGCTGCTGAACATGGACTACGACCAGTTCGTCCGCGGCTCTCACCTGGGCGTGTTCCCGAGCTACTACGAGCCGTGGGGCTACACGCCGATGGAGAGCATCGCCATGGGCGTGCCCGCCATCACGACGGACCTCAGCGGGTTCGGCGCGTACGTGCAGCGGAACGTCGAGGCCGCCGCGGAGAACGGGGTGATGGTGCTCGATCGGCGGACGAAAAGCTTCGACCAGAGCGTGGAGGACCTGACGTACTACCTCTTCCACTTCGTCAAGCAAACCCGCCGCCAGCGCATCGAGCTGCGCAACCGGGTGGAGCGGCTGAGCGAGATGTTCGACTGGTCGGCGCTGGTGAAGCACTACCACGCGGCTCACGATCTCGCGATGCAGCGCGCGGGCGCGGTGGCGGCGGGGAGGTTGGAAGTGAGAGTCGTGTAGCGCTCTTACTCCCTCTTCCCGGTACCCCGGGGAGAGGGCAGGGGAGAG
>JBAUGM010000345.1:0-6896 GCA_049679725.1 Tepidisphaeraceae bacterium | reverse complement strand
GCGCCGGGCCGCGCCGTTCCTGCATGCCGGGGTCGAACGGCGCGGGGCGGCGCTGGCGCTCTGCCCCGCCGTGAGATCATCCCGTCATTTCGCGTCCGGCACTTCGAGGAACTGCACCGCGTCGATCACGACGTACCCGTTCGTTCCCTTGTTCGTGATCTCCACGTATCCGCCGCGACCCTGCTCGAAGCGGAACGTGCCGACCGGCTCGAGCAACTCATTCACGGCGGGCCCCTTCCTCTGATCCAGCGTCACGACGATTTCGCCGTCGGCATGTTGAATGGTGACCGGAACGTTCGCGGCCCGGTTGGTGTTGGCCGGGTACGCGACGAGCACCTGATATCGCCCGCCCTTCGGCAGATCGGGCGCGAAGCGGGCGGTCTGCTCGCCCTTGTTCGTGTCGCCGTCGTGGCGGTAGCCGAGTTGGACGAATTTACCTGAAGAGGTGCTGGGGGTCGCAAAGCCCGTGAGCGTCGCTTCGCGATCGTCCACGACGATTCCCCCGAGCATCTCCTTCGACATCGACGCGCGTTTCTCGATCGGCGGGCTCTCGAAATCGAGCACCTGGCCGTCGGCGATCAGCCGCGCCTGGAGTTTCGCGTAGTCGATCGACTGCACCGTCGCGCGATCGTCGATCGCCTGCGCCGCGGCGGTGGCGGCGCTTTGCCCGAGCACCATGAACACCGGCTCCATCCGGATGCTGCCGAACGCGATGTGCGATGAACTCAAGCAGACGGGAACGAGCAGGTTCGTGCACTCGGCCGCCTTCGGATGGATGCTGCGGTAGCTGATCGGGTACGGCCGGCTGCCGACTTGCACGTCGCCCTCGTTGCGGACGTGGCCGTCGGTCGTCACGTAGCGCTGGATGTTGTGCGAATCCATGTTGTACGCGCCCATGCCGACGCTGTCGGGGACGATCTCGTTGCGCTTGCAGTTGCGCTCGGTCATGACGTAGTCGGAGATCATCCGCCGGGCTTCGCGGACGTAGAGCTGGCGCGGCCAGTTGTCCGAATCGAGAAACTCGTCCTTCGCCAGGCCGATGCGCCCGAACTCCTCGCGCACCTTCTCCGGCACGCGCGCGTTTGTGGCCAGTGTCCACATCAAGCCCATCTGCCAGTCCTTGTGCGCCTTCCAGATGCGCTCGCGCGTCGCGTAGTCGGCCTCCGGGTAGTCCCAGTTCATGCCGATGAAGTCCGTGCTGATCGCGAAGTTGTTGTTCGTGTCGGTCTTGCGGTTGGGCATCCAGACGGGATTCCACGGCACGCGATGATCGCCGGCGTCGAAGTTGCGCAGGAGCAGCTCGAACCATCGCTCGTCGTAGTTCGCCGGCTTCTCCCACGCGCGGCGGTTCTCCGGCACGTCGGTCGTGCACATGCGGAAGTTGTAGGCCTGCACCTTCTTATCGCCGGAGAACTCTTCGCCCGGGCCATCGGGATTGATGCCGGGCAGGAGGCCGCTCGACTCTTCGCCGGGTTTGACGTACGGGTCGACCTTGTGTGTGAACTGGTGGCTCACCGCGTGCGCCGCCTGCACGCCGTTCAGCGTCTCGCCGTACACGCTGTTCGCCTCGCGCCCGACGTGGTACTTCACGCCGGCCTTCGCCATCAAGTCGCCCTCGTAAGTCGCGTCGATGAACATCCTGCCTTCGAACGCGCGGCCGCTCTCCATGACGATGCGCACGATGCGCGGGCCGTCCTTGACGACGCCCCTGGCGAGATCGAGGCGCTCGCCGCGGACGACGGTGATCCGCTCGCCCGCCTCGCGCAGCATGTCGTCGTAAATCCGCGTCGCCACGTGCGGCTCGAACGTCCACATCGTGTTCTCGTTCGGATCGTTCGCGAGCCGCTTCTTCGAGGCGAAGTAGTCGTCGCGCGTCTGGTGCTTCCAGTTGCCCGCTTCGTTGTAGTGCTTCCACACGCGTCCGTAGAACTCGCGCGAGATCCCGCCGATGGCGCGCTTGTTGCCGATGTCGGTTGCGCCCAGCCCGCCGGTGGTGAGCCCGCCGAGGAATTGCGTCGGCTCGATGAGGACGGCGGTCTTGCCCATCCGCGCCGCCTGGATGGCGGCGCTGATGCCGCCCGATGTGCCGCCGTAGATGACCAGGTCGTAGGTCTGCGCCGTCGCGTGGGCGGTGAGCGAAGCGATCACGATGAGGAAGGCGGCAATTCGTTTCATGGCGCCGCCGATGCTAGCGGCGTCGCGCGAAGGCACAAGTCAGGAGGCGCGGGACGATCGCGAAGACGCAAGCGACTACCGTCCCGCCGCGGCGGCCGCTTGCGTCTTGGCGAGCCCTCTTGCCTCGCGTCACGGATAGTCGACGAGCCGCCCGGCGAAATGCACCGTCGCGTTGACGGTGACCGTGTTGCCGCCGATGAGGAACAGCACCTGCGTGCCCGGCGCCGCGTACGCGCGAACGCGCCGCCCGCCGCCGGCGGGAAGGCCGATCTCGCTCACGATGACGTGGTCGGCGCTGCCCATGCTCTCGATCCCCGAGGGGTTGGTTCTCAGCGACATCTCGACGGGCATGTCCTTCACGACGCCCGGGTTGCCCACTGTCGACGCGGTGGACGAGTTCGACGCGTGCGCGCTGGCGTCGTCGATGATCAGCAGCTTCCCCGCCGGCACCGTGTAGATCGCGTGCGCCTGCCCGCCCATCTGGTTGAAGAACACCCCGCCGGCGACGTTCACGGGCTCGAGCGGCGCGGTGGCGCATCCGCCCGCGAAGATGGAGCCGGCGACGAGAGCAACGACGCAAGTGATTCGGTGACCGATCATGTGCAGTTCCTTCGGAGTAGTTCCCTGGACGTGACTGGACGACACTGATAACGGGGCGCGCTGCGGAAGGGAAATGAAGGTGCGCGCGGCGCTCGCGATCGCGAAAGCGCAAGCGACTACCGTCCCGCCGCGGTGGTCGCGGCGTCGCTTGCGTCTTGGCGATCGGATCGTTCACGCGAGTTCCAAAAACCGCTTCGCAAACTGCGGACCCTTCCCCGCGTCCTCGTGCTTGAAGAAGACGAACGCGTCCTGCCATGGTTGCTTCTTCACGCGCTCGATCCACGACTTCAGCTCGGCGTCGGTGTAATCGGCCATGCGCAGGCGCAGGTAACCCCAGTCGGCGGTGGAGACGAACGGAATCTCGAGGTCGTCCTCGGCCTCGGCGATGCACAGCGCGGCCTGGTGCTCGCGGAGGAGGGCGAAAACCTCGTCGTCGAACCACGACTGGTGACGGAACTCGAACGCCGCGCGGCGGTGCGACGGCAACAGCGCGAGAAAGTCGCGCAGCCGCGGCAGGTCCTTTTTCAAGTTCGGCGGCAACTGGAACAGTAGCGGCCCTAGTCGATCCTTCAGCGCCTCGACGACCTCGAGCAAGTAAAGTACCGAATCGCCCGCGTCCTTCAGCCGTTGCACGTGCGTGATGCGCTTGGACGCCTTGATCACAAACTTGAAGTCGGCGGGAACCTCGTCGGCCCACGCCTTCAGGACCGTCGCCTTGGGCATGCGGTAGAAGGTGTTGTTGATCTCGACCGTCCCGAATCGCTCGCCGTAATAGTGCAGCATCTGATCGGCGGGAAGCTTCTCGGGATAGAACGACCCCTTCCATTCCTTGTACGAGTAGCCGCTGGTGCCGACGTGGAAGTTCATCCTTCTCTCCTCGCTCGCAACCCTCTCTCCGCCCACGCCGAAGGGTCCCTGTAGCGCTCAATTTTTCAGCGTAAAAACCAGTCCAAAAAACCGGGACAGCTCTGGATTATTTTGGCTTCTTCGGCCTTCCCGGTCGTGCGGGTTCGCGCCAGCCGAGCTTGGTCATCGTCCGTTTGACCCAGGCCTCGCTACCGTACGGCCGGGCCTCGCGGATACTACGGCGGATGGCCTCTTCCTCGCGCGGCGTCTGCGGCAGGTTCACCCAGTCGATCCAATCGCGCCGCCGCGCGATCGGCCAATCGCTCAGCGGCACGCGCAGCGACGGTTCCAGCAGCTCCTGGCCGATGCTGCTGAATCGCCATAGCTCCGCACGCTTCGCGAGCCCGGCGCGCAGCGCGTTCCGCTCGACGTAGCGCCCGACGGTGAACAGGTGCCCGTCCGTCTCCATCGCGAAGCTCTTGTACCGCCCCTGGTAGACGTGGCCCGTGCCCACGCGGTCGCGGTACTCGAGCCATCGCCGCGCGTGCGTGATCGTCAGCCGCTGCATGAAGCGCGCCAGGTCGCCGTCCTTCGTCGGCCAGAGGAGCAAGTGCCAGTGGTTGGGCATGATGCAGAACGCGAGGATGCGCATCGTCGGGAACAGCGCCAGCGTATCGATCAGCGCGCCGTGGAACGCGAGGTAGTCGCCCGCCGAGCGGAACAACGTCGTCCCCCCGACGCCGCGGTTGAGGACGTGGTAGATGACGCCGCCGGGTGCGATGCGAGCCGTTCGGGGCATGCGCATGAGGTTAGCGATCAGGCACGCGAGCGGCAAGAAAATTCAGAGCTGTCCCGGTTTCTTCAGGGCGCCATTCACTGGGCCGGATACCGACAATCGCCGCCAAAAGCAGGGAGAAACTGCGAGAGAAAACCGGGACAGATCTGGATTCTTTTCCGCGATCACCGCGTGCTGAAAAACCGGGACAGATCTGGCTCTGTCTCAACCCTGCCATTTCGCGCATTGTCGCAAGCCGACGCAACGTAAATGCGTCCGGAAACGCGAGGTTGCCTCCGGGTGGATTGGTCCCAAAAACAGGGTTGAGACAGAGCCGGACAGCTCTGGATTAATTTCCGTGGTTGCGACGATGGATCAGGCAGTCGGAGGATCAGAGCGTTCGCGGCGTTCGTATTGCGGCGTGTGGTGCAAGTCCGTCGGGGCTGACCGATCACTTGTCGACCCGGTCAGATGCTTGCCAAGCCGCAAGGCGATCGTCGAGCAGGTTCGCCACGGCACGGCGATTCGTTTGCGAGTAGGCGACGTGATAGATCGTGGCGTACTCGCCGGCGAAGATCGCCTCGTAGTCTGCGAGATAACGGTCGTAGTACGCCTCGGTGAAATCGTGTCCTTCGGTGTTCAGATGGTTGCCGGACGAGAACGCGCCATCGCAGAACCACGCAATGAACGTACGGCCGGAAATGATCCCGCAGCGAAACAGTCGTGCCCGCAGCGGTGAGAACCGCGAGATCTGTTCGCTCATCAGGGAACGTGACAACGCCCAATCCACGAACATCCCGATGTGTGTGGCGCCGCTCTTCCGCGTCACGGTTATGGGGAAGTCGTCGGCGCTTGCGTGCCACTCGAGCTTGTCGACTGCCATGTGTTTGGTCCGCGCGTCCAAAGAAGGACGCGTGATGTACGTGTCCCAAGAGAGCATTCTACCCGCCTGCGAGCAGCGTCTCGTTGCGCGGCGACGGGGTGGGGGTGGGGTGGAGGAGTTCCTGCAGGGCCTGGGCGGCGGTGTAGCGGTCGTAGCCTTCGCGGGGGAAGGGGTTGGTGGCGCCGATCAACGTCACGGCGACGCTGAAGGCGAGGAGGATGCCGGCGACGGACCACGTTACGGCGTGATGCTGGCGGCGAACCCAGACGCCGGACCAGAAGAGGAGCAGCGGGAGGAAGACGACGAACCAGCGCGCGGCGAACATCGAGCCGGTGTGCGCGGGGGTGGCGGTGGCGAACGTGATGATGACGAACGACGCGCCGGCGACGGTGGCGGCGGCCATCACCTTGGTGGCGGTAGGCCAGTGGCGGTGCATGATCGCGCCGACGCCGGCGAGGCCGAGGATCAGGACGGGGAAGTGGCTGAACAGGCCGTGCGTGCCGACGAGCGCGCCGATCACGCGGAGCGTGTCGTGCCACAGTTCCGTCCACCACGACGATTGTTGCGCGCCTTGCGCGAAATCGTCTTCGGCGCCGGTGACGGCGTCGTCGGGTGAGCCGGCGGCGACGAAGTCGGGAGCGGCGGCATAGCGGTCGTCGTTCGCCTCGGCCAGTTCGGGGTGGAACATGCCGGGGAGGAAGTCGCCGGTGATCGGGACGGTGAGGACGGCATGGAGCACGAGCGGCGCGGTCGCGCCGATGCAGTAGAGCAGGGCGCCGCCGATGCGCATCGTCGGCCGCCAGCGCATGGCGAGCGGGACGAACGCGAGGAGCACGGCGAACACCGCGGCCGCGGGCTCGAGCGTGGCGGCGAGCGCGGCGCAGAATCCCGCGACGATCAGCCACACGCTGCTGACGGGTCGTTTCGAGATCGCCAGGTGGACGAAGCACGCCGCCGAACACATCACGAGCACGGCCGCGGGCGCGTGGGCGTTGAGGACGACGCCGTAGCTGAGCAATCCGCTGCCGAGCACGACGGCGGCGCCGAGCGCGGCGCGGATCGGGCGCTTCAGCTCGAAGAGTCGGCCCATGCGGTAGACGAGCCCGGCTGCGCCGGCGACGGGGAGCGTGACGGCGATGATGGTCAGCAGGTAGGGCACGAGGATCGGGTTTTCGTCGATCGTGAGCCCGCGCTGGTGCATCGCCCAGTACGAACCGGACAGGAGCACGGCCATGACGGGCGGCTGGTCGCTGTAACGGCGGCCGTCGTGATACCCGCTGATCGTTTGGCCGGGAGAGCGTTTCAGCGTGTCGTCGAGCGCGAGGGTGTGGTGCTCGACGATCGCCTGGACGGTCGCGAGGCGTACGATCTCGTCGGTTGAAACGCCGCCCGGGTCGGGATGGCGCAGGGGGCGAAGGAGCGGCAGGCAGATGATCAGGACGAGGACCGGCGACGACAGCGCCCACGGCCGCACGTGCGGCTTGGTCAGGTAGCGGCGGAAGTCGTTGATAAGGTCCATCGTGAGAGGGGCGATGTAGAGGCGACGCCTGCGTCGCGGTCGACGCGCAGCGTCGAGATCGTCTTGCGGCTCCGCCATAACCGCGCGCAGGCGTCGCC
>JBAUGM010000344.1:0-6932 GCA_049679725.1 Tepidisphaeraceae bacterium | reverse complement strand
CCTTCGGTCGCTTCGCCTCCCTCAGGATGACGTGCCGGCGCGCCTGATCCGGCGCGCGCCTCCAGCGCGAAGTACGCGATCACTTCATCGAGCAGCGTCTCGTTCGCCGGCGGGAACTTGAACGCCTTCACCCGCGGCGGATCGATCCATTCCATCGCCTGGCACTCGATCGCGCGCGGCTCGATTCCGTCGTCCAGTTCGCACACGAACGGGAAGAGGCGGACCCGCGCATGGGGATAGTTGTGTTCGATGAGTGTGAGTTCCGCGATCGGCCTGGCGGCGATCGCGAGTTCTTCGCGCAGCTCGCGCGCGAGGCAGTCGTGGAGCGTCTCGCCGGGCTCGCGCTTGCCGCCGGGGAATTCCCAGTAGCCGCCGAAGGTGTCTTGCTCGTGGCGCTGGCAGACGAGGATGCGATGGCCGCGCGTGATCACGGCGATGGCGGCGTCGATCTGCTTCACGTTCGATCTCCAAAGGCCCATCGGTCGGCGGCAGTGTAGCGGGCGCGATTCACGGATCGAAATCGCGCAAAAATCGCGAGTGCAACTTCGGCGCGCACGCTCACGAACGTCAAATCGACGGTCTCTCATAAAGCTCTGTGTATTAATACTTTACGGCCGACCCCGTTTTTATTTTTCACGTGGAAACTGTTGATTGACACGGGTTTGGGGCAGAGTTATAGTCGCCGCCGTCGTGGCCCGATAAGCCATGACATTCCATCCGAGAATTGCGGCTTTTCAGCCGTGGCGCACTTCCGGAGGTGGATAGGAGCCACCCCTCCGGAAGTCTTTTTTTGGTGGGTGCCTTATCCCGTCCGCTCTGCCCCCCGCTCTGTCCATTGTTTCAACCTGTAGACGACGCCGCTTCCACCTCTAGAATCGCCCTTCGATGACGGTTAATGCGCGCGGGCAGTTCGTTTCCAGGGTCAAAGAGAACGCTCCCCTCTGCCGGGATCATTTTCGCTTAGTCCTGACGGTGGCGGCGTTTGGGCCGACCGAGCCGGGGCAGTTCGTGCAGGTTTCGTGTCGGGACGTACATGCCGCCCAGACGGGTGAGTTCGAGGTCGAGTGGACGGGCGAGGGGCGGGTCGACGTGACGGAGCCGACCCTGCTCGGCCCGCAGGCGATGCTCCGGAGGCCGTTTTCGCTCGCCGGGCGACGCGACACGCCCGAGGGCGTCGAACTTGACGTCATCCACCGCGTCGTCGGCGTTGGCACCGAATGGCTCAGCCGCCTGAAGCCGGGCGATGAGGTCGGCGTGCTCGGCCCGCTCGGTAACAAGTTCGTGCTCCCACCCGAAGACGCGACCGCCATCCTGGTCGGCGGCGGCGTCGGCATCCCGCCGATGATTTACCTTGCGGAGAAGCTCGCCGGGCGACGCGCGGTCGCATTCGCCGGCGCGCTGACGCGAGACCTGCTGCCGTTGACTATCCTCCAGGAACCCTCGACCGATCCCATCACACCGACTCCATCGATCGCCGAGTTCGCCCGCCACGGCATCCCGTCGATGATCACCACCGACGACGGCAGCGCCGGCTTGCGCGGTTTCGTCACGCAAGCGCTGGAGGCGTGGTTGGACAAGAGTGGTTGGGTGGTTGGGTGGTGGGGTGGCGGGGTGAAGTCGGAACCCTCCACTCCACCACTCCACCACGCCATCACTCCACCACCAATCATCTACACCTGCGGCCCCGAGCCCATGATGAAGCGCGTCGCCGACATCGCCGCCGCGCGGGGGATCGAGTGCCAGATTGCCGTCGAACGCGCGATGGCCTGCGGGATGGGGACGTGCCAGAGCTGCTGCATCCGTGTGAAGAAGCCCGACCCGTCGCAACCCCCGCTGCCGGGGCGGGATTGGTGCTACCGGCTCGCGTGCACGGATGGGCCGGTGTTTCGCGGGACGGACCTCCTCTGGTAGAACGGCGCCATCAACATGACCACCATCGGCATGCACTACGACGTGATCGCGGGCAAGGAAGAGGAGTTCGAGCGCGGGTTCCTCGCCGTGATCGAGGTCCTCAAGACGCTCACCGGGCACGTCGACACCCACCTCTACGAAGACGTCGCGTCGGCGGGGAGCTACGTCATCCTGAGCCAGTGGCAGCGCAAGGAAGACTTCGACGCGTTCCTCAAGAGCGACGCGTTCGCGAAAGCCGTCGCGTGGGGGAAGGCGGAGATCCTCCGCTCGCGCCCGCGGCACAAGGTGTACACGAGCGATTGAGCCGCGTGCGTGCGCGCCGTCTCCTGACGCGTGAAGCGCCGCCGCTTGCGGCGGGTTTTCTTCCTCCGATAAGGTGGAAGCATGGTCCTCGCCTACCACTGCACCTTCACCGCATACGGTTTCTGGCTATCAAACGACACACGAGGCAGTTGGTCGGATTTCGTGCGTTCATTCGATCTCTACATGACCGGCGCCGCGACGAAAACGAACGAGACGCGATCCCTGGCGAAGCGCCCCTTAGACAAAGCACAGCGCTCGGAAGCACGTGAGGCACTCAAGTATCCCGTCGTCCGCTTCAACCGCGATCAGTTCGAGTGCGTCGCTCGCGGTTTCGCGCGAGCGGTAGAAGAATCCAGATACGTCATCCTCGCGTGCGCGATCTTGTGGGACCACGTTCACATGGTGATAGAGCGACATTCGGGGCGCACGATCGAGCGGATCATCGGACACCTGAAGACCCGCGCGACGCAGCAGCTCACGCTTGAGGGAATGAACCCAATGGAACAGTTCTCGCAATCGGACGGTCGCTATCCCTCGGTTTGGGTGCAGCATGGGTGGAACGTGTTCCTCGACGATGACGAGGGAATCCGGCGCGCGATCGAGTACGACGAGGAGAATCCGATCAAGTTGGGACTTCCGCGACAGGAATGGTCGTTCGTTCAGCGCTAGGAGAACACGCCGCAAGCGGCGTCGCTTCACGGAGGTGGGATGCATCGTCTCGTGATACTGATCGTTCTCGCGTCGTCCGCGTCCATCCGCGCCGACGAACCCCCCGTCATCCCCGTCGGGCCTGACGCGTACCGGATGTGGGACCGTTGGGCGCACCAGCGCATCGGCGCCCGCGCCTACATGCGCAGCACCTACGATCGCACGGGCGGCAACCGCGGTCCCGATGCGAGTCACTTCCTGTATCAGCTCGCCGACGATCACAACGTCACGCTCGATGTTGCGGGCGCCGGCGTCCTCTACTTCGCCCGTTACAACCACTGGCACGGCAGCCCGTGGCACTACGTCGTGGACGGCATCGATCACATCATCTCGGAAACCAGCACCGCCGACCCGAACAAGCCCGCGGCGAACTCGACGTTCCTCCCGCAAGCGGCGCTGCCGAATCCGTTGACGTGGACGTGGTCGGACACGCGGGGCGCCGACCTGATGTGGGTGCCGATCGGGTTTGAGAAGTCATTCCAGATGGCGTACTCGCGTACGCGGTACGGGACGGGGTACTACATCTACCACCAGTTCGTCCCCGGCGCGCCGCTCTCCCAGCCGATCCGCGCGTGGGACGCGAGGACGCCGCCGGCCGACGACGTGCTGGACCTGCTCCGCGCCGCGGGGACTGACATCGCGCCGCCGGGGAACCTGGTGCAGGGGAAGGTGACGATTCCCGCGGCGGGGGAGCTGCGCGTCACGCGGCTGGCGGCGCTCGATCCTTCCGGTGGAACCGTGCGCGCGCTCACGTTCTCGGCGCCGAAGTCGTCGGCGCTTGCGCTGTCCAACGTGCGCCTGCGGATCACCTGGGATGACCGCGCCGAACCCTCGGTTGACGCACCGCTGGCGCTGTTCTTCGGCGCCGGCACGCTCTACAACCGCGACGGGCGCGAGCACCTCGTCAAAGCGCTGCCCGTGAACGTGCAGTATGCGGATGACGACCGTGTTCACCTCGCCTGCTACTTCCCGATGCCGTTCTTCCGCTCGGCGACGATCAGCCTGGCCGGTGTGGGCGAGGAGATCGCGGACGTGAAATGGACAGCGCGTTTCGCGCCGCTGACCGTCCCGAAGAACCACGTCGGCTACTTCCACGCCACCTACCGCGATCATCCGACCCCCGAGCCGGGTCAGGACATGGTCCTGCTCGACACGCGCACGATCGAAGGCGGTGGCGACTGGACGGGCTCGTTCGTCGGCACATCGTTCATCTTCTCGCACAACGCGGTGCTCACCACGCTCGAGGGCGATCCGCGGTTCTTCTTCGACGACAGCAACTCCCCGCAGGCGCAGGGCACCGGCACCGAGGAGTGGGGCGGCGGCGGCGACTACTGGGGCGGGCGGAACATGACTCTCCCCCTCGCCGGCCACCCGTGCGGCGCGCCGAGTGCCAAAGACGCGAAGGACGAGCACGATAAGATCCAATCCGCCTACCGTTTTCTCCTCGCCGACCTCATGCCCTTCGGCCGAAATGCGCGCATCTGCCTCGAGCACGGCAGCGTGAACGAATCGAAGGAACACTACGAAACCGTCACCTACTGGTACGGCCTGCCCGGCGCATCCCTCGTCCCCACCGACGAGCTGAAGATCGGCGACGACGCGAGCGAGAAAGCCCACGCGTACGCTTCGCCCGACGCTTCCGCGCCGTACCCCATCAAGTCGCGCTACGAGCTCGGCCCCCACGAGTTGGACGGGAAGGAAACGTATCCCGCGCACGAAGATGTTGGCCGGGTGACGAAGACGACGTCGGAGTTCACGCTCAAGCTTCGGTCGGACAACTTCGGCGCCCTCCTGCGGCGCAAGCTCGATTACGCCTACCCGAATCAGCGGGCGGAAGTGTTCGTCGCCGACGCATCCGACGGCGCGCGCGACCCAGAGTGGAAGCCCGCCGGCGTCTGGTACCTCGCGGGGTCGAACACGTGCGTCTACTCCAACCCGCGCGAGGAGCTTGGCGAGACGCAGCACACGGTGATCGTCTCCAACCGCCGTTTCCGCGACGACGAATTTCTCATCGCCCGCGACCTGACGCAGGGGCGCAGCGCCGTCCGCGTCCGCGTGAAGTTCACGCCGGTGAATATCCCGCTGTTCCCCGGCTACCCGCTCACCGAAACCGCGTGGAGCGAGATCAAGTACAGCGCGTACTGTTTCGTGATGCCGCCCATGCCGTAGTGATTGCTCATGTGGCTTGGGAGCGTTCCGACTACACATTTGAAGAGCAACGCAAAGTCGCGAAGAACGCTAAGAACGCAAAGAAGAACAGAGAAGAGTTTTGATGTCTTTCCTTTGCGATCTTTGCGCTCTTTGCGATCTTCGCGTTACCGAATTTGAAGCGCTCGGGCGAGACGCCCAAGCCACGCAGGCGACCATCCCTCGCGACACTTGCGTCGATCCGTTAAAACACTCTCGTGCCTGATTTATCCGTCAATCTCGCCGGTTTGAAACTCGCCAACCCTACGCTCACGTGCTCCGGCACCTGCGGGTACGCGTTCGAGTACGCGGACTTCATGGACCTGTCGCAGCTCGGCGCGTTCGTCACCAAGTCGATCACGCGCGAGGAGCGCCCCGGCAACGAGCCCACGCGCATCGTCGAGACCCGCGGCGGGATGCTCAACGCCATCGGCCTGGCCAACGTCGGCCTCGACCGCTTCCTCAAGGAGAAGGTCCCGCAGTTGAAGAAGATGCCGTGCCCGGTGATCGTGAACGTCGCGGGACACAGCTTCGACGACTACACCGAAACCTGCGCCGCGATGAACGCGCTCGACGAAGTCGTTGGCGTCGAGCTGAACGTCTCCTGCCCGAACGTGAAGGACGGCCTGACCTTCGGCACGCACCCGGGGCGGCTGAAGGAGCTCACCGCCGAGGTGAAGAAGGTCCTCCCGACCAAGCCGTTGATCGTGAAGCTGTCGCCGAACGTGGAGGACATCACCGTCACGGCACGGGCCGCGGTGGAAGGCGGGGCGGACGTGCTGTCGCTCGTGAACACGTTCACCGCCATGGCGATCGACATCCACAAGCGCCGCCCGCGCCTGGCGAACGTGACCGGCGGGCTCTCCGGTCCCGCGATCAAGCCGATCGCACTGCACCTGGTGAGCCGCGTCTACCGCACGGTCACCAAGCACACGGGCACGCCGATCGTCGGCATGGGCGGCGTGCAGAACTGGATGGATGCGGTGGAGTTCATCCTCGCGGGATCGACGGCGGTGGCGATTGGGACGGCGCTCTTCGTCGATCCCGCGACGCCGAACACGATCTGCGGAGGATTGAGCGACTACCTTGCGAAGAACAAGATCGAACGGCTGAGCGATCTCGTCGGCGCGCTGGAACTCCCGGGGGATGAGCCGCGGAAGACGCCGTATCCGTAAGCCTTCGCGATATCTGCCAACCCACAATGTCATGCGACCTCGACGACTTCTGATGTTACTTTCGAGTCTCGGCTTCGGGGCCGCTCTCTCCTTGCTCCTGTTCCTGATCGCGCTGTGGGTCCGCAGCTACTTCGTGGCCGACTTCGTCAACTACTCCGGTCGCGGTCGCAACGGGCAGGTCTGGTTCAACAACGGTCAGCTGATTGTGCAGATGATCTCGACCGACTTCACGCCGCGCGAAGGTGGATACACGTTCAGCCATTCGAGCGGCAAGTCTTCCGCGAACGCTCATCTCTCGTGGTGGCGGCGTCATGGCGTGGACTGGCGTGCGGGCCCGATGGACGGGCCGGATCGCGGTATGTGGGATCGTGTGTTGACGGCGCCGATGTGGCTGATCGCGTGCATCACCGCGGGAGCGCCCAGTTACCTGCTGTGGCGAGCGCGCAGGGTTTTGTTGCGCGGCGAGCGGGCCCGCCGCGGTCTGTGCATCGCGTGCGGCTACGACCTGCGCGGCACACCCGCCCAATGTCCCGAGTGCGGTCGGGTCACACGGGAGACGCCATATCCGTGACAGGAGTTTCATCGCGAAGACGCTCGTGACGGCGGTCCCGCCGCTTGCGGCTTCGCGGATCGACTCGTGCGGGAGAA
>JBAUGM010000343.1:0-5209 GCA_049679725.1 Tepidisphaeraceae bacterium | reverse complement strand
ACGGCTCGGACGGAGCCTCGCCCTCCCGGTGCGCCGTTCGGCCTTCGTCTTTGGTGCGCATCGCATGTTGCGCACTGCTCGTACTCGCCTCGCTCGCGCCGGCGCAGACAACAACGTCCCCGGCATCCACCAAGCCAGTTCGCCCCCCGACCACGCCCCTGGCTGACAAGAAGCTCATCGAGTTCGGCTGGGACGAGCCCAACACCGCGTACATGCGCAAACACATCGCGGCCATGGAAGAAACGCCGTTCGACGGGTGCGTCTTCCACTGCACGTACCTGGACGAACAGGGCAAGCCGCAGCGGTTCATGAACGCCGGATGGGGCAAACGCGCGTTCACCGATGCCGAGCTTCAGCCGGCGCTGGACGATCTCAAAGCCACGCCGTTCAAGCGCTTCACGCACAACTTCCACCGCTTCAACGTGCTGCCGGGCGACGTCGACTGGTTCGACGATTTCGCCTCGATCGTCAGCAACGCGCGCCTGTCGGCCCGCATCGCGAAAGAGGGGAACGCTCGCGGCATCCTGTTCGACATCGAGCCGTACGCGTTCAACATGTGGGACTACCCGAAGCAGCGGGATGCGAAGACCAGATCGTGGGAAGAGTACGCCGCCCAGGCGCGATTGCGCGGGCGCGAGATCATGACGGCGTTTCAGGAGGGCTACCCCGACCTGCCCGTGCTGCTCACGTTCGGCTACTCCTGGCCGCTCGGATTGACGGCGCGGGAGAACAAGCCGCTGCCTGAGGTCGAGATCGGGCTGCTCGCCCCGTTCCTCGACGGCATGCTCGACGCCACGACCGGGGGCGCGACTCTCATCGAGGGATTCGAGCGTTCCTACGGCTACAAGGACGCGAAGAAGTTCGACGATGCACGCACGAGCATGCTCGGCGACGACGTGCTGCGCATCGTCGGCAACACGGACGCGTACGCGAAGCACGTCCGCCTCGCCTTCGGCATCTGGATGGATTACGACTCGGGGAAGAACGGCTGGGAGGAAGCCGAGGTGTCGAAGAACTACTTCACGCCCGAGCAATTTGAGACGAGCGTTCGCAAGGCACTGTCGCTGTCGGACGAGTACGTGTGGATCTACACCGAGCGCTGCAAGTGGTGGGACGCCGACGGCAAGCGGGAAAAGCTGCCGGAAGCGTACGACGCGGCGCTGCGACGCGCGGCGGCAGCGGCGGGCAGGTGATCGCGGCCTGGCGTCCGCGTGTCATTCTGAAAAGGCAACCGCGGAGTCGCGGAGCCGCGGAGAACAAACGCGGAGAGGAAAACGAACGGTCTGCGCACAATCCTCTCTCCGCGTCCTTTCTCCGCGCCTCGGTGCCTCCGCGGTTGCCTTTTCATGACGAAGTGCGTCAATCCACCCAGTCGTCCGCCGGGTCGTCGGGCGCGGTGGCGACGGGTTCGTCCATCACATCCTCCGCCGCGTGCGGCGTGATCGGATGAAGAATGGACATCAGGTGCTGGGCGTGGGCTTCCAGCGCCTCACGACCCGCGATCGTCAGTTCCAGGCTGGTGACGGGTTTGCCGGAGCGGATCGATTTGTCGATCGCGATGAGTCCCGCGCCGTGGAGGCGCTTGGCGTGGGTGGCGAGGTTGCCGTCGGTCAGGCGCGTGCGCTCGCGCAGGCGGACGAACTCCTGGCGGGGCTCGGTCGCCAGCGCGGTGAGGATGCGCAACCGGCCGGGGTTGGCGACGAGAGGTTCGAACGGCATGAAGAGATTATCGGACGTTTCGCGACCAGGACTTGAACGGGGTGGGTTGTGTGTAGCCCGCGAGCTTGCTCGCGGTGCCAGGGTTCGGACCGCGAGCAAGCTCGTCGGCTACACGAGACCCCCACTATGCTGTCGCCGCCAGCGCCCGCTGTTGCTTCGCAGTCGGCGCGGGGAGGAGCTTGGGTCTGAGGTACTCGGCGGTGTGACTGCCCTTCACCTTCGAGACATGCTCCGGCGTGCCCTCGGCGATCACGGTGCCGCCGCCGTCCCCACCCTCGGGGCCCATGTCGATGATCCAGTCGGCGCACTTGATCACGTCGAGGTTGTGCTCGATCACGAGGACCGTGTTGCCGAGGTCCGCGAGGCGATTCAGCACGCCGAGCAGGTTGTGGATGTCGGCGAAGTGCAAACCCGTCGTCGGCTCGTCGAGGACGTAGAGCGTGTGGCCCGTCGCGGTCTTGCCCAGTTCCGTGGCGAGCTTCACGCGCTGGGCTTCGCCGCCACTGAGCTGCGTGCTGGGCTGGCCGATTTTCACGTAGGAGAGGCCGACGTCGTTCAGCGCCTTGAGCATCTGGTGGATGCGCGGCATGTTCTCGAAGAAGGATAGCGCTTCTTCGACCGTCATGTTCAGCACGTCGGAGATGTTCTTGCCCCGGTAGTGGATCTCCAGCGTCTGGGCGTTGTAGCGCGAGCCGTGGCAGACTTCGCAGTTGACGTAGACATCGGGGAGGAAGTGCATCTCGATGCACTTGGTGCCCTGGCCGGTACACGCCTCGCAGCGCCCGCCCTTGACGTTGAAAGAAAAACGGCCGGCTTCGTAGCCGCGGATCTTGGCCTCGCGGGTTTTCGTGAACACCTTGCGGATCTCGTCGAAGACGCCGGTGTACGTCGCGGCGTTGCTGCGCGGGGTTCGCCCGATGGGGGACTGGTCGATCTCGATGACCTTGTCGATCTTGTTCGCGCCGTTGAGGATCTTGTGCTCGCCGGGTTTGACCTTGGAGCCGTAGAGCTTGCGCCTCAAGGCCGGCAGGAGCGTCTGGTTGACGAGCGTGCTCTTGCCGGAGCCGGAGACGCCTGTCACGACGACGAAGCCTCTGAGTGGAATGCGCACGTCGACATTCTTGAGGTTGTTCTCGCGGCAGCCTTTGAGCTCGATGGAGTGTTTGTCGAGGTCGAGCGGGCGGCGCTGGAGCGGCGCTGCGATGTGGAGCACGCCTCGTAAGTACTGCAACGTCAAGGAGGAAGAAAAACCGTCCCCGTCCCGGTTTTCTTCTCCGGAGGATCCCTCGGCTCCGGCTCGCTGCGCCGGGGCGTGGCGCGCGGGGGAGAGCAGGTCTTCGACGCGTCCGGTGACCACGACGGTTCCTCCGTGCGCGCCCGCGCCGGGGCCGATGTCGATGAGGTAGTCGGCGGCGCGGATGCAGTCCTCGTCGTGCTCGACCATCAGGACGGTGTTGCCGATGTCGCGCAAGCGCTGCAGCGTGCGGATCAGGCGCGCGTAGTCGCGCTGGTGCAGGCCGATGGTGGGCTCGTCGAGGACGTAGCAGACGCCTACCAAACCCGATCCCACCTGGGTCGCCAGACGAATCCGCTGCGCTTCGCCGCCCGACAACGTTGCCGTCTGACGGTCCAGCGTGAGATAGCCCAGGCCGACGTCGACCATGAAGCCCAGCCGCGCGGAGATCTCGCGGACGATCGGCTCGGCGACTTTCGTGCCCTCGGCGCCCAGGCGCAAGCTCTCGAAGAATGCTTTGGCGCGGTGAACCGTCATGGTGGTGACGTCGTGGATGGAGTAGCCCGGGAGACGTGCTGAGTGCTGAGTGCCGGGTTCTGAGTTTTTCCCGTTCTTCTTTGCGCTCTTTGCGTTCTTGGCGCTCTTTGCGGTCGCATTCGTCGGGATGTCTTCATCAACCTCGGGAGGCGTGGGGTCGGCGTCGATGCCCGAATGGTTCATCACGATCGACCCGCCCGCGGCTCGACTGAGCTCGCCGAAGTCTGAAGCGGGCTCGCCAACGAGACAGGGTTGTGCGGTGTGCAGCTCGTGCGGTGCTTCGACGGAGATGCTCGAAACCGTGTGCAAACGCACCGCGAGCGCTTCGGGTTTCAGGCGCGTGCCCTTGCACGTCGGGCAGGGCTGCTCGCTCATGTACTGATACAACCTCTGCTGGACCCAGTCGCTCTCCGTGTTCTCGAAGCGGCGTTGCAGGTTGGGGATGACGCCTTCGAAGGTCGTGCCGGCGCCGTTGTCGCCCTTCTTGTCCGTGCCGTACATCAGGATGTCGCGGATCTTCTTCGGGATGTCCTTGTACGGGCCCGCGTAACTGATGCCGAAGTCGCGGCAGAAGGTGCGGAGGATGCGGCTGTAGAAGATGTTCATCCGCTTGCCGTTCTTCCGCCAGGCTTCGATGGCGCCGTTCTCCAGTGAGAGAGACTCATCGGCGACGATCAGCTCGGGGTCGAACTCGGACCTGGTCCCGAGGCCGTGACAGTCCGGGCAGGCGCCGTGCGGGCTGTTGAACGAGAAGATGCGCGGCTCGAGCTCGGGCAGGTTTACTTCCGGGTGGATCGGGCAGGCGAATTTTTCGCTGAAAATCTGGTCCGTCCACGTTCCGTCGGCATTCCCGACGGTGACGATCACCAACCCCTGCGACAGCTTCAGCGCCGTCTCGATCGAGTCGGCCAGTCGCGCGCGGATCTCCGGCTTGAGCACGATGCGGTCGACGATCGCCTCGATGTTGTGGGCGAACGTCTTCTTCAGCTCCGGCGGCTTGTTCTGGTCGAGTTCCGTGATGACGCCGTCGACGCGGGCGCGGACGAACCCCTGCTTGTGGATCGCCTGGAAGATGTCCCGGTGCTCCCCCTTGCCCGTGCGCACGAGCGGCGAGAGGACCATCAGCTTCGTCCCGACGGGGAGCTGCGAGACGCGTTCGACGATCTGCGACGACGTCTGCCCCGCGATCTGCCGCCCGCACTTCCAGCAGTGCGGCGTCCCCGCTCGCGCGAACAGCACGCGCAGGTAATCGTAGATCTCCGTCGTCGTCGCCACCGTCGACCGCGGGTTGCTCGATGCGCTGCGCTGCTCGATCGCGATCGTCGGCGGGAGCCCTTCGATTTCCTCGACGTCCGGTTTCTGCAACTGGTCGAGGAACTGCCGGGCATACGCGGAGAGCGACTCCATGTACTTGCGCTGACCTTCGGCATAGACGGTGTCGAACGCGAGCGTGCTCTTGCCCGACCCGGACAATCCCGTGATGACGACGAGCTGGTCGCGCGGGATGTCGACGTTGATGCGCTTGAGATTGTGCTCGTTCGCCCCGCGGATTCGGATCGCTTTAGACGTCATGGAGTCCCTACGTTACGCCCTTTGCCCGGCGAAGTTCAAACGGGGGATTGTACGGAAAATGTACGGGACTGGAAGCGACGGGGTCGGCGTCGGCCCACGCGACAGCAGGGCGATCGCATGTGGACACTCCAGTAGGGGCGAACCTTG
>JBAUGM010000342.1:0-8259 GCA_049679725.1 Tepidisphaeraceae bacterium | reverse complement strand
GATTTCACGTACCCGGCGATCATCTCCACCGGCACCGTCACGCTGGCGCCGCACGCCAACCGGCACACGGCCGACGTTTCCGCGGGCGTTCCGGTGATCGTCCGGCCGTCGGTCATCGCGACCGCCGACTCCAGCGGCGACCCGGGAACCGGCGTGATGCGTCGGATGTCGCCCGCGGCGATGCGCAGCGGGCCCAGCTCGGTTTGCATGGTCAGCGCGCCCTGCAGCGCCCCGCGCAGCACGTCGCCGCCGACGAGGTCGAGCTTCGGGCCCGCCGCGCCGACGCAGGCGGTGGGAGAAACGTCGAACCGCGCCAGCACGCCGATGGGAACCTTCAACTCGCGCGCGGCCAGGCCCTTCGTTCGCACGATCAGCGAGTCACCCGTGACGGGGTCGCCCGCGACGGGGTCACCGATGACCAGTCCGCTCAAGCTGGAACCATCGGTCAGCAGAATCCGGTGGGCGGCCTGTCCCTGGGCGTCGAAGACGATCTCCTGCACCTGATCGAATCTGAACGTGAGCGCTCCCCAGCGCGTGTGGAAGCCGACAACGTCGGGGGCGGCGACGGCGACCTGGTCCCCGTCCGTAGAGTAAACGACCGCCGACGCGGGGGCGGGGTTCGTCGGCGCGGGGTTCGTCGGCGCCGCGCTCACACGCCGGCTCAGCCGGTTGATCTGAGACAACTTCACCTCGACCGTCTTCCCATCGGCGGTGGTGAAGTGGAGCGACTCGGCCGCGAGCTTGCCGACGAGCACGTCGCCATCGCGCATGACCAGGGCCTGCCTGACGCGCTGCGGCTGACGGCAGACGAGCGACTGAAGCTCATCGGCGGCCACGTCGAATCGCCCCAACCGGCCGTCCACCCTCAGCGAGCGTTCCGTGAGTGTTCCGTGAAACGTCAGGCCGCTCGCCAGCTCGACGAGGTGGGCTTCGCCATCGGTCGCCCGGGCGACGGCGGCCGTGATGAGCAGGATGCAAGTCGCCAGCGCGACGGCCGCGAGGGCGGGCGGGGTACGTGTTGAACATCGCTGCCGTGCGGGATGGCGATCCATTGATTTGACCTGGGCGTTGGAGGTTTCGATCGATCGTCGTCGGCGTAAAGCGTGCGCCGCGGCTCGGCCGTTAGCTTGACTAATGAAGGGTTGGACACGGCGCCGCCGTTTTAGTTTCCAGTGTCTTGCGGAAAAGCGCCGGCTTGCATTTGTCCGTTTGCGTCCGCAAACTTCCGCCCATGCCCCGACTCAAGGCCCCGCAGCGGCGGGAACAGCTCATCGAGGTCGCCACCAAACTCTTCGCCCGCAACGGCTACGAAGCCACGACCACCGCCGCCATCGCGCTGGCGGCGGGCGTGACGGAGCCGATCCTGTATCGCCACTTCAAGAGCAAGCAGGAGCTGTTCGTCGCCATCGTGCGGGCGGTCAGCCTGCAAACGATGAACCACTGGCAGGAGCTGATCGCCGGGATCAACGACCCCGTCGAGCGCATCCGGAGAATCGCAAAAGAGTTCCCCGCGCACACGAAACTGCTCGACGATGCCTACCACGTCCTCCACGGCGCCCTCTCCACCAGCCGCGACCGCAAGGTCATGGCCGTCATGAAGGAGCACTACGCGCAGATCGAGGAGTTTTTTTCCCGCCTCGTCCGCGACGGGCAGAAGACCGGCGTGTTCCGCAAGGATCTCGATCCGAAGGTGCCGGCGTGGCAACTGATCATGACGGGCATCGGGTACGCGATGATCTCGCTGAACCTGTCGCAGTTTGATGATGCGTGGGTCCGCGAGGCGATCGACACGACGCTGCGGGGGATCAGGGCGTGAGCGAAGCACGAAATCCGAAGCACGAAGCACGAAACAAATTCCAAGCACGAAGAAAGAAAGCTCCAAACGGGCACAGCGCATCCCGTTTGGTGCTTTGTTGTTTGTATTTGGGATTTGTTTCGTGCTTCGTGCTTCTGATTTCGTGCTTCGCGCGCCTCACTGCTTGATCATCTTCTCAAACTCCTTGTGCGGCACCAGCTCCGCGTGGGCGTCGCTGAAGCCGCAGACCACGCCGGCCCCGCGGCGGAATTCCTGCGCTTCGTACACCACGATCACGGCTTTCTTCGCGTCGCCGTTGGGCTTGCGGTAGAGCAGCACCGGCTTGCCGTCCTTGCTGTCGGGAGCGGCGAGGATCGTCCGCAGCTTCTGCGCGTCCATCCCGGCGGCGCGGAGGTCGTCGAACGTTTCGGGCCAGCGGTTGTCGTGGTTGGAGGCGTAGATGATGCACTGCATCGCCAGATCCCTGGCCTTGGTCAGCATCTTGCCGTTCATTTCGTCCACCGGCTTCACCGGCCCCTCGTGTCCGCCGTGCATCGCGTAGCCTTCGGGCGCGTCGAGGCTGAAGAGGCGCTCGTCGAGCGGCACGTCGAGCTGGATGTCGGCGTACGTGAACGTCTGCTTCGACGACGGCCAGGCGATCTCGACCCGCACCGGCTTACCGTCGGCGGGGTTGACGTAGACCGTCTTCACCGGCTCGGCCCCGCCCTCCGACTGGAGCACCCACACGTCGCGGCCGTCGAGCTGGGCCATGCCCAGGTCCTTGACCGCCTGCGCGGAGATGCGGAGGACGGCGTTGCGAGCGTGCGAGCCGAGTTGCGTGGGCTTCAATTCGCCGCTCTTCTGGTCGATCGCGTACATCGAGCTGATGTCCTGGAGCGAGGCGATCTTCTCCTCGGGGCGTGCGACGAGGCGCAGTTGCTTTCCGTAGTCGGTGACCGTGAACTCGCCGGGTGACGGCATGCCTTCGCCGTACTCGATGCGCTCGAGGTGCGGCTCCTGAGAGGCGTAGCTCGACTCGGTGACCTCCTCCTCGCCGTCCACGACTCGCGTGACGATCTGCCGGCAGGCGAACGTGCCCGCCGCTTCGACCTTCGCGATGGCGGCGGCGAAGGCTTCGGTTGCGCCGGGCCCGCCGCGGATGTTGAAGAGGGCGACGACGATCGCGACGCACGCCGCGAGGGCGGCGAGCTTGCCGATCGTGCGCCACCTCAACGTGCGACGATGCGCCTGACTGGCCGCGCCGCTCGCCGTGGCTTCGGTGACGCGACGCATCACCTCGCCGCGCACCGACGGCTGGCGCCGCAGCGATTCGCCGATCTCGTCTAACGCGTGACTGATGGGTTCATTTGCCATGATGGTTGCCTCGATTCCAGTTCGCCGCGCAGCCGTTCGATCGCGCGGGTCAGTTGTTTGGTTACCGTTCCGACCGGCCGTCCCGTGATCGATGCGATCTCGTGGACGGGCCGGCCCTCGAAATACCTCAGGGAGACGACGACCCGCTCATGCGCGGGAAGGCGGCGGACGCAGTCGAGGAGTCGCTCCCGCTCGTCGTCGAACAGCGGTGGCGGTTCCTCGGACGTCCCCGCCTCGGTGGCGTCCGCCGAAGCGATCCGCATTCGCCGGTCCCGGCGGGAGGCGTGGACCGCTTCACGACTGGCCACCCTCAGCAGCCACGGGCCGAAGCGCGATCCGTCCCGCAGCGACGAAAGCCGTTTGAAGCACAGGACGAACACGTCCTGCACGACGTCCTGCGCACCGTGCGCATCGCGCAGGATCGAGAGCACCGCAGCCGCCGCGGCCCGCTCGTAGCGCTCGACGAGCGCACGGTAAGCCTGCACGTCGCCGCGCTGCACGCGGTCGACGATCTGGGAATCCGTTTGAACGTCCGACGGTCTGATGGCTTCATCCATGGATGTCTCACCTTAATGAGGGCGCGGGGTCCGCCCGTGCGGCAGAAAAACGGGGGAACTCCGGTTGCTGGTGTCCGAAGGCGATGGAGAAGGGACAGACGCCTCGCGGTCGCTCCGCTATCGCGTCTGCGCAAGGGGCATCACACCGGCTCGGGCTGAGATGATGTCGAGCCGCATTCCGGGCAGCGGCCGGGGGTGGCACGGAGGTCGTATCCGCACGCGGAACAGTGGCCGCGGCGTCGCCTGCGCCGCGCCCGTGCGCTTCGCGCGAGCCACGCCGCGGGCAGAAGCGCCGTCAGCAATGCGATCATCCAGTGCGGGACGAACAGCGCCCGAGAACGCGCCGCCGGGTAGCCCTGTTGCAATTGCGCAAGGGGGAACCAGGCATCGTTGTGGACGTATCGCAAGCCCAGGAATTGCTTGCCGGCGGGGCCGCCAAGCGACGGGGCGTTCAAGAAGTCGCGATCGAGGTCCGGCCCTTTCCGGAAGCCGATGAACTGGTCGTACCAGGAGTCCGGCGCCGAATCCCACACGAACCCGGCCCGCATCTTCGCGGGCGAGGTCCAGACCATCGCGGTCGGACCGGGCGCCACGGTGAGCGTCCATGCCCAGATGCGGCCGCGGTAGCTGTGCAGGCCGTAGCGCGTCGAGTCGGGTGTGTACCACAAGCCGTCACGGGCGAAATAGCCGCGGGCCCATAAGGCGATCGTCATGACGAACAGCAGGATGGAGCAGATCGTGAGAAGTCGGAGCGGGCGGCTTCGCATTGGCGCGTTGGACGCGGGTGGGTGGAATAGGTTTCGACGATTCTGACAACGCCAACGGCGGGCCCGCTTGCGGGGCGCGGCGTACGGCTGGTGAGCGGTGAGGGTGAAAAGCGGATCGCTCCGCGATTGCTGTTCGCGACTTCGTCGCGAGCGTGTGATTACACACGCCACGGGCAAGATGCCCGTGCCACTATAAAACCAGAAGGCCCACGAAGTGACTCGCGACGTCACCGCGTGGGCCGGCTGGGTCATTCTCGCACCCGAAGGTGCGTGACGACCCGTCTCTGGTATCGGACCGATTTTCTCGGCAAGTCGCTCCCGGGCCTGGGCCCGCCTCGGTCCGCTCAGCGTGAAGTGGGCCTTGCGACTCAGCTTCACACAGACGGTTTGGCGCCGACGGTTCTCTCGGCGTCGCTCACCCAACGGGGTGGCGTGGCGGTTTCCCGACTGGACGGCCGTGGGGTTTCGCTTTCGGTTGAGCCGGTCGCTCCTTTCGTCCTGCCGAGCGATGCCGTGAGGCGCCACTCGACGAGTGCGAAAAGTCGCGATCGGCACATCCGTCCGGAGCATCCAAGCCCCGGCTCCCGGACCCGTTCCTAGGATCGGTTCGCCCTTCACCGGCCGTTACCAGCCGGCTGTGGCGAACTGGGTCCGACGCTTCGCGTGTCGGGGAGCTCTCTTCCCGCGGTGCGAAGCGCCACGTGCGGCGACGTTAACCCGACTTGCCTGATGCGGCGCTTTCGCGCCCATTAGTTTCGGGTGGCCACGGGATCCGGTTCTCGCTCACGGCATTTCTGCACGCGCGCGATCCTCGCATCCACACGTCGCTGGCCGCCGACTCCCGCCGTGCCCGCGTTTCCTTGCTTCGCACGGTCATCGCTTGGGGAGTCGGTCTTGAGTATCAGGAGCTTTCTCCAATTTCGCCAGGCACTTTCATGTCCGACGACGACGGGAAATATACGCGCACCCCCCGAAATTCGTGAGGAATATCAACAACCCAGCGAAAAGTTATCCACCGGTTCTCACAACTCCATGCTGCGCCCAAGGTTGGTCGGTGGATGGGCCGGTGGATAAGCTGAGCAGCTTCCTGCGATCGGGAAGATTTTCGATTTTTGTCTTGCGATCGCAGTGGCATGGGCGTCTCGCCCGTGCATTCCTGTTTGAAGACGCATGGGCGAGACGCCCATGCCACTGAAGGTCTTCAGTCCGTGCCACGCCCATGAATGACGCCACCGGACCCTACGCACCCACGTCACGCCGCCCCATCGCCACGCCGCTGCGCCGCACGGCGGATGTCGCCGTGCGCGTTTGCGTGCGCGCGGGCGTGCATCCTGATGTGGTTTCGCTTGCGTCGATCTTCGCATCTGCTTTTGCCGGCGCGTGCTTCTACTTCTCGTGGCGTTGGCCGGCGCTGTTGATCGTCGCGCCGCTGTTCTGTTACGTGCGGCTGTGGCTCAACATGCTTGACGGCATGGTCGCCCTCGCCGCCGGCAGGGCCAGCCCGCGCGGGGAGATCCTCAACGACCTCCCCGACCGCATCTCCGATGTCCTCATCTTCGCCGGGGTCGCGCACAGCGGCTGGTGCCACGTCGAGTCAGGCTACTGGGCAGCCATGCTCGCGCTGCTGACCGCCTACGCCGGCACGCTCGGCCAAGCCGTCGCCGGGCATCGGGAGTTCGGCGGGGTGATGGCCAAGCCGTGGCGCATGATCGTGCTCCACGGCGGGGCGTGGGGGACGTATCTCCTCTACGCCGTCGGGCGCCCGATCGGGCTCGGATCACTCACGCTCCTGGACTGGACGTGCGTGCTGATCGTCGTCGGATGCGTGCAGACGATCTGGGTCAGGCTCGCCGAGACGATGCGGCGATTGCGAGAACGCTGACACGAGGCGATCTCTTTCTTCATCCTTCCGCCTTCTGCCCTCATCCTTACTCCCATGTCCCCCACCATCGCCCTGCACGACGACACCTTCCGCCGATACGTCCTCCTCGCCGCCGCCGTGCTGGCGGCGGGCGGCGTCATCCTGCTCGTCTTTCGGTTCGCGTTGAAGAGAAACGTCCGCTCCGCGGCGCTGACCTACCGCAGTTGGCTGATCATGGTTCCGCTCGTCGCGGTGACCGTCTTCCTCGGCCGCGAAGCCGTCCTCATCGGCGTCGCGCTGCTCGCGATCTTCGCATTCAAGGAGTTCGCGATTGTGCGCCACGCAATCTGAGAATGAAAAGAACCGCTTGGTGCACTTCGTGTCTTGGTGGTTCACCCGTCTTATGCCAGAATTCGCGGCAGCATGAGCGACACCGCGCCCACCATCCCCACGGACTATGAGAAGCTCGGCATGTTCTACCTCGGCCGGTCGTACGACCTGGCCCAGCGCAAGCCGAACGAGGAGCTCGTCCTCTACGACTCCAAAGATCTCGTCACCCACGCCGTCTGCGTCGGCATGACCGGCAGCGGCAAGACGGGCCTGTGCATCGGCCTGCTCGAAGAGGCCGCGATCGACGGGATCCCCGCGATCCTCATCGACCCCAAGGGCGACCTCGCGAACCTCGCGCTGACATTCCCCGAGCTGCGCCCCGAAGACTTTCAGCCGTGGATCAACGAGGACGATGCGCGGCGAAAGGGCCTGACGCCCGCCGACTACGCCGCCAGGCAGGCGGACGCGTGGCGGAAGGGTCTGGAGTCGTGGGGCCAGAGCACCGATCGGATCAAGAAGTTTCGCGACGCCGCCGACGTGGTGATCTACACGCCGGGCAGCAGCGCGGGGATTCCGGTGTCGATCATGAAGTCGTTCGCCGCGCCGGACGCGTCGATCCTTGAGGACGGCGAGCTGCTTCAGGAGCGCGTCCGCACGACGGCGACGAGCCTGCTCAGCCTCCTCGGCATCGACGCCGACCCCGTGCAGAGCCGCGAGCACATCCTCCTCTCCACGTTGCTCAACAACGCGTGGCAGAACGGGAGCGACCTCGACCTGGCGGCGCTGATCGGCCAGATCCAGTCCCCGCCGATCGCACGCATCGGCGTGCTCGACCTCGACTCGTTCTTCCCCGCGAAGGACCGCTTCGCGCTGGCGATGCGCCTCAACAACCTGCTGGCCGCGCCGGGGTTCGAGAACTGGATGAAGGGCGAGGCGCTGGACATCAGCTCGATCCTTTACACGCCCGCCGGCAAGCCCAAGCTCGCGATCTTCTCCATCGCCCACCTGGCGGATGCCGAGCGGATGTTCTTCGTCTCGCTGCTGCTCAATCAAATCGTCGGCTGGATGCGGACGCAGACGGGCACGACGAGTTTGCGTGCGATCGTCTACATGGACGAGATCTTCGGCTACTTCCCGCCCGTCGCGAACCCGCCCAGCAAACCGCCGCTGCTCACGCTGCTGAAGCAGGCGCGCGCGTTCGGCGTGGGGGTCGTGCTCGCGACGCAGAACCCCGTTGACCTCGATTACAAGGGCCTCGCCAACGCCGGCACGTGGTTCATCGGCCGGTTGCAGACGGAGCGCGACAAGATGCGCGTGCTCGAAGGGCTCGAAGGCGCCGCCGCGAGCGCGGCGTCGAACTTCGATCGTCAGCGGATGGAGCAGACGCTCGCGGGGTTGGGCAACCGCGTCTTCCTCATGAACAACGTCCACGAGGACGGCCCGGAGGTCTTCGAGTCGCGATGGGTCATGTCCTACCTGCGCGGCCCGCTCACGCGCGATCAGATCAGAAAGCTCAGCGCGATGCAGCGGCAGAACAGTGGCTTGGGCGTCTCGCCCGAGCATTCTTCCACGAAG
>JBAUGM010000341.1:0-2644 GCA_049679725.1 Tepidisphaeraceae bacterium | reverse complement strand
TTCTGTAGTTGCGACGCCTGCGTCGCCTTCGCGCGACCGATGAAGAGCGACGCAGGCGTCGCAACTACAAATCACCCTCATCCTAACCTTCTCCCGGAGTACCGCGAGAAGGGATCAGGAGCGCGCGATTCAAGCCTGATTCGCGTCACTTCAACAAGAACTCCTGCACGAACATCACCGTCGCGTAGAACTGGTAGTCCGCGTTGCGCTTCTTCGCGAAGCCGTGACCCTCGTCCCTGGCCATCAGGAACCAGACGGGTGAACCATTCTTCCGCACGGTTTCGACCATCTGCTCGGCCTCGGTGTACGGCACGCGCGGGTCGTTCTTGCCTTGCACGATGAAGAGCGGCTTCGTGATTTTCTGCGCGTTGTTGAGCGGAGCGGTGCGCGTGAGGTACTCGCGCATGGCGGGGTCGCGCTCGTCGCCGTACTCGACGCGGCGGAGGTCGCGGCGGTAGCTCTCGGTGCGCTCGAGGAACGTGACGATGTTTGAGATCCCGACGACGGGCAGCGCCGCGCGGATGCGATCGTTGTACGTCGTCGCGACGGCGAAGGTCATGTACCCGCCGTAGCTCCCGCCGGTCACCATGATGCGCTCGGCATCGAGTTCCGGCTGCGCCTTGATCCAGTCGAGCAGCGCGCCGATGTCCTTCACGGAATCCTCGCGCTTCATGCCGTTGTCGAGCGTGAGGAACTCCTTGCCGTAACCGGACGAGCCACGGACGTTCGGGAAGATCACGGCGACGCCGAGCTCGTTGAGGAAGTAGTTGTAGCGCCCGAGGAACGCCGGCCGCGACTGGCCCTCGGGGCCGCCGTGGATGTAGACGATCACGGGTCGCTTGCCGGTGAACTTGGCGGGCGGCGTGTAGAGGAAGCCGGAGATCGTCTTGCCATCGAAGCTCGTCCAGCGCACGAGCTGCGGCAGGGCGAAGTTCGCGGCATTGAGCCCGCCGGTTTCGCTCTCGGTCCAGCGCTCGATCCTGCCGGTGGCCGCGTCGAGCGCGTACGCGTCGGTCGCGCTGCGCGCCGACGACAGGACGAACGCGACGTCACGGTTGTTCTTGTGCCACTCGACGCCGTCGATGACACCCATCGGGATGTCCGGGATCGCGCGCAACTCCTTCGACGCGGTGTCGAGCAGGTGCATGCGGGCGACGCCGTCTTCGTTCGTGACCAGCGCGATCGTCTTGCCGTCGTCGGACAGGTCGAACTCTTCGACGTCCCACGGGATGTTTTCGGTGAGGTAGGTGTGCTCCTTGGTCGCCAGGTCGACGTACGCGAGCCGGCGGAACTGACTGCCGCGATCGGTCGTGACGTGAATGCCCTTGCCGTCGCGCGAGAACACGCCGCGGCCGTACGCGACCTTCTCCGGACCCGCGCCGCGCGGGGTGAACTCGGTCTTCGCGCCGGTCTTGACGTCGACGAGCCAGAGGTAGCTCTCGTTGACGGAGAGATACTCGATCACCAGCAGCGTCGCACCGTCCGCCGACCAATCCATCGGCGCCCACCCGCCGCCCTTCACTTCGGCGATCAGCCGATCGGTCAATTGGTCGGCAGGGTCGATGGCGTAGAGATCGGTGTCGGCGCCGTTGCGACGCGTCGACGTATATGCGATCCGCTTCCCATCGCGCGACCACGGCCCGCGCGCGTTCTTCGACTTGCCGTCGGTCAGCAGCGTCGAGTCGCCCGTCGCGCAGTCGAAGCGATACAGCTGCGTGAACTCGTTGCCGCCCGCGTCGATGCCGTAGACGAAGTAGTCGCCGTGCGTCGGCTGGTACGACGCGTTGCCGACGGGCTCTTTGAAGAACGTGAGCTGCGTCCGCGCCCCCAGCGGCATTTTCACGCGGTGGACCTGCGCGGTGTCGGCGAAGCGCGTCGAGATCAGCATCTCCCGCCGCGCCGGATGCCACGAGAGCGGCACAGCCGATCGGAACTCCGTGTACCGCCCCACCCGCTCCGCCACCGCGGCGGGGATGGGCGGGATGCCTGCGATGACGAGGTTGTCGCCGGGCTGCGTGGCCGCGGGTTGGGCGAAAACCCCGGTCGCGAGGGACAACACGAAACACACGAGGAAACGAGCGGTTTTCGATGGCATCGACATCACTCTGCCGAATGCGCCGACGGACGCAATGTTACGCGAGGAATTCCCAGTGCTGCCGAGGCAATCCCTCTTTCTGGGGATGGCGCCGGACGTACGCGATCGCGGCGTGGAGCTGATCGACGTCGTTGACGAACACGCTCCATTCACCGGCCGACCACGGCGTCGGAATCGTTTGGTTGGGTTTGCGATGCTCGCGCAGCGGATGAATCCCCGCGCGGGTGAGCGCCATCGTCGCTTTGGACTTGAGGTGTCGCGAGACCTGCTCGATCGACCGAGCGTGCCTTCCAACGATCGCGTGCGCGTGGTCATGCCCGATGCACAGCGCATGAACCGAGTACCCGCCCTCTTCGATCGCGTGCCCGAACCCCTGGGCGATGGCTACTCTTTGCTGATCGTTAAATCGGACGGGCGGGTATTTCAGCGCGCGTTTGGCGGCGAGGCGCAACTGGACATCGTGGGGGTCGTGCGCCAGGGATCGTTTCTCGGTGGTTTTCGTTGCCGGCCCGAACTTGTACAGCTCCCATGATCCGACGAAGTCGGACC
>JBAUGM010000340.1:0-6902 GCA_049679725.1 Tepidisphaeraceae bacterium | reverse complement strand
GCCTCGGCCTTGACCACGCGCCACGGGATCGGCGCGACGCCGCCGAGCACGATCCGCGCCTGCTTCACGTTCTGCCCGTCGAGCTCCACCGCCGCCGCCACCGCGCTCATCGCGAAGTCGAGCGACTCGCGCTCGCGGAACTTCAGGTACGTCGACCTCGCTGCAAACGGTGTCGCGGGAACATGGACGTGGGTGATGATCTCATCGTTCGCCAGCACGTTCTCGCGCCGCACGTTCACGCTGGGGCGGGTGAAGAATTTCTCCAGCGGCAGGTCGCGCGATCCGCCGGGCCCGACGATCGTCACCTTCGCGTCGAGCGCCACCAGCATCGGCGCCAGGTCCGATGGGTGGACGATGTACGATGGCCCGCCGCCGAGGATGGCGTTGTACTTGTTCTCGCCCGACTGGGCGTAGCACTCGGCCCCGCCCTTCTTGATGCAGACGACGTGCTCGAGGCGGAAGTACCAGCAGCGCGGGCGCTGGCAGAGGTTTCCGCCGATCGTGCCGAGGTTGCGGATCTGCGGGCTGGCGACGGAGTGCGCCGCTTCCGCGAGGCCGGGGAAGTTCTTGACGATCTCCGGGTGCTCCTCGAGCTGCGCAAGCGTGACGAGCGCGCCGATCTTCAATCCGCTCTTCGCGTCGCCCTCCACTTTGTCGAGGCCGGGGATCTGCTTGAGGTTCACCACGCGCGACGGCTGCGTGATGTACTCCTTCATCGTCGTCAGCAGGTCCTGTCCGCCCGCGAGCGGGCGCGGGTTGAGATCGACGTCGACGTTCGGATCGTCGCTGGGCGCAAGTTGCTTCACCGCGTCTTCAACGGTGGCGGGGCTGGTGAGTTCGAATGATTTCACGACGTAACGCCCTCCTTCGACGGCGACGATGGCGCGGGCGACGCGCTTTGATTGATGAGGGCCATGAGGATCTTGTCCGGGGTGATCGGCAGGTCGCGCACGCGCGCGCCGATCGCGTTGGCCACCGCGTTCGCCACCGCGCCGACGGCGGGGATGATCGCCGGCTCCCCAACGCCGATGACTTGCTCGCGCTTGTCCTCGTCGTCGATGAGCGGGACGAGCTCTGGCATCTCGAACGATCCCGGGATTTTGTAGTCCTCGAAGTTCGGGTTGACCATCACGCCGAGCTGGTCGTCCATCACGCGGCCTTCGTAGAGCGCCATGCCCAGCGACTGGATCATCCCGCCGTTGATCTGGCTATCGAGGCCGGTGCGGTTGAGCGGGAGGCCGACGTCCTGGACGTGGACCATCTTGATCGGCTTGACGTGGCCGGTCTCGACATCGACCTCGACTTCCGCGAAGCAAACCCCGTGCACGCCCCGGCCGGCGAGCTCGAAGCGCCATTCGCCGCGCGCCGACACGCCCGATGCCGGCAGTGTGGCGCACGCCTGTTTCCACGACAGTGTCTTGCCGCCGCCGGTGACGTTGCCCCTGGCGAACTTCACGTCCTCGGGCTTGGCGCCCAGCAGCGGCGCGACGGCCGCGCTGACGGCCATGCGCGCGTTCACCGCGGCGTCCTTGATGGCTGGAGCGAGCGAGGCCGTCGTCGTCGAGCCGCCGGATGCGTTGGCGGCGCCGAGCTTGGAGTTGCCGAGCTGCTGCTTTACGTCCTCCGGCTGGAGGCCGAACTCTTCGGCGACAATTGCGCGGAGGTACGTCCGCGTGCCGGTGCCCAGATCCTGCGACCCGGACAGCGCTTCGACGGCGCCGTCGCGCGCGACGTTGTCGGTCACGACGCACTGCTTCGACCCGCCGCCGCCCCATTGACCGACGGCCACGCCGATCCCCCGCTTCACCGTGCCCTTGGCCTCGCCCGGCACCTTCTGCCGGCGATCCCAGCCGATCTCCTTCGCGCCGCGGTCGAGCTGCCGGTGGTAAACGGTGTCCTTCAGGTTCTTCTTGCGGAACTCGAGCGGGTCCATGCCGATTTTGACCGCCAACTCGTCGATGGCGGCCTCGATCGCATATGACGCCTGCGGGTGGCCGGGGGCGCGCATGGCGCGGGATGCGTCCTCATTCGTGTGGATGGCGAAGACCTCGCGGAACGACGTGCCGACGTCGTAGACGTACGGCTGACCCGCCTGGTTGCCATTGCCGATCCCGCCGAGGCGGTACTGCGTGGCCTGCATCGCGACGAGCTTGCCGTCCTTGCTCGCGCCGAGCTTCAGCTTCTGCCATGAGCCCGAGCGGTTGCCGCCGAAGAGGAACTCATCGTGCCGCGTGAGCATCATCTTCACCGGCACCTTCGCCTCTTTAGCGAGCTTGCAGGCGAGTTGGCCCTCGATGCCGATGCCGAACTTCGCCCCGAACCCGCCGCCCATGTGCTCGACGATCGAGGTGATGTTGCCGATGCCCAGCGCGCGAGCGGCGTCTTTCACGATCGAGTGCGTGCCCTGGGTTGATGCGTAGATCGTCGCCTCGTCGCCGCCGCGGTAATCGACGACGATGCCGTGGGTTTCGAGGCAGGCGTGGTGGACGATCGGCGTGCGGTACTCGGCCTCGACGACGGCGTCGGCCTTCGCCAGCGCCGCGGCCGTCTCGTCCTTGTTGCCGCGCGACTCGGCCGTGCGGACGTTGTCCTTGATCTTCGTCTTTCCGTCGTCGCTGTCGGGGAACACTTTCGGCGCGCCGGGCTTGATTGCATCCTCGGCCTTGACGACGTGATCGAGCACGTCCCACTCGACCTTGATCGCGCGGATCGCATCTTCCGCCAGTTCCGGGGTCGGCGCCGCGACGGCGGCGACGGGGGCGCCTTCGAACAGCGCGTCCTTCCCCGCCTCGACCGCGTAGACGCCCTTGATGTCCGTCGCCGCTTTCAGGTCGATCGACTTCACCCTCGCGCGACCGTGCGGGCAGGTGAGAATGCGCCCGAATAACATGCCGGGCAGGCGCATGTCGTAGGAGTACTTGGCCGCGCCGGTGACCTTGAGCGGGCCGTCAACGCGCCGCAGCGGCTTGTTGAGGATCGCGTGCTGATCGTTGGGACCCCACCTGGGACCGGCGTCGCCGGTGTCCTCGACCTCGATCTCGACCTCGGTCTCCACGCCGTTGACGACGCGCGGGACCTTGATCTTCTTCATCTTCTTGGCGCCAGCTTGCGTCGTCGCCGGTTGCGAAGTCAGTTGCATAGCGGTTCCACCTGCTTCTCGATCACACTCAAGCCGTCATCCATCCGTCGTTTGTCATCCTGAGGTACTCCGAAGGATCTAGCCGCGAACGTGAGGGCCTCATCGGTTTTGGCTCGATCCTTCGGAGTACCTCAGGATGACAAGCGCACGTGTATGAACCGCGCCTACGCTTTCGCCGCCGCCGCGACGGCGGCGGCGAAGACGTTGGGGTACGTGCCGCAGCGGCAGAAGTTGCCGGCGCAGCCCTGCTTCACCTGGTCGATCGTGGCGTTGGGCGTCTTCTGGACGGTTGCACTCAGCGCCGTGACGAACCCCGGCGTGCAGAAGCCGCACATCAGCGCGTCTGAGTCGCAGAACGCGGCCTGCACGGGGTTCATCTGGTCGGGCGTTCCCAATCCCTCGGCCGTCGTGATCTTTTTGCCCACTGCATCGGCGGCGAGGACGAGACAGGAGTAGACGGGCTTGCCGTCGAGCAGAACGGTGCACGCGCCGCAGGTCCCCGCGCCGCAGACGAGTTTGGGTCCGGTGACGGCGGGTTCGAGGTGATCGCGCAGCGCGCCCAGCAGCGTCACGCGCGGCTCGGCGCTGAGGGGTCGCGCCTGGCCATTGATGTCGAGCGAGAGCGCGAGCTTGCCGTCGGGTGATGCGATGGCCGCCGCGGGCTGGGCGGCAGCGCTCTTTTCTTGCGCGCCCAGGAGCGCCGGGTCGGCCATCGCCGCGCCCGCGCCGACGACGCCGACGCCTTTGAGGAATCGCCTGCGACTCATCCCCGCCGGCGTGTCATCCGCCGGGTTCGGTTTGCGCCCGTCTCCTTCGTCGCCTGCCATGCGCATTCTCCGTAATGTGACGAACAATCGAGGCAGCAAACCTATGTCCTGACCTGCGCCGCCGCAAGCAGAAATCGACGTCGACCTGTGCATCGGCATTAATTCATTCGACGTTATGTAAAACGGGCAGCACGGGAGGGCGAGGCTCCGCCGCCTTTCCCTGTCGCGACGGTCGCGATGACAATACACGGCTCGGGCGGAGCCTCGCCCTCCCGATCGGCGCGCGTCAGATCCGCTCGAAGTACCGCACCCGTTCCCAATCCGTCACCGCCGCATCGAAGGCTTTCACTTCCTGGCGGGCGGTGTGAACGTAGAACTTGAGAACCTCCTCGCCGAGCATGATGCGCGCCAGTTCGCTGCGCTCCAGCAAGTCGGCGGCTTCCTTGAGCGACGTCGGCAGCGCGGGCAGCTTAGGATCGGCGTACGCGTTGCCGCAATACGGTTCGCCGCAGTCGAGGTTCTCTTCGACCCCCGCCAGCCCCGCTGCGATCGAGGCGGCGAAGGCGAGGTACGGGTTCGCATCGCCGCCGGGCATGCGGTTCTCGATGCGGAACGAATTCCCGTGCCCGACGACGCGAAAGCCGGTCGTGCGGTTGTCCATCGCCCAGGCCATCTTCGTCGGCGCCCAACTGCCGGGCTGGAACCGCTTGTACGCGTTGATCGTCGGCGCGAAGCAGCAGCACAGCTCCCGGCTGTACTTCATCTGCCCGCCGAGGAACTGGCGGAAGTATTTCGACGGCCCGTTCGCCTTCGCGTCCCAGAAGAGGTTCTCACTCCCCCGCCAGATGCTGACGTGGATGTGGCAACTGTTCCCCGCTTCGTTCGCCGAGATCTTCGGCATGAAGCTCAGGCACTTTCCATGCTGCTCGGCGATCTCCTTCGCCCCCTGCTTGAAGACCATGTGCCCGTCCGCCATCGCCAGCGGCGGGCCGTAGGCGAAGTTCACCTCGTGCTGGCCCTTGCCCCACTCGCCCTTGGTCGATTCGATCGAGACGCCGGCGAGTTCCATCTGCTGCCGCAGGGCGTGCAGGATCGGCTCATCCCGCGTGGTCTGCATCGTGTGGTAGTCGATGCGGTAGTCGCTCGACGGGAGGAGGTTTGCGTAGCCGGCCTCGTAGGCCTGGTGGTACGTTTGATTGAAGAGGAAGAACTCCAGTTCGCTGGCGATGTTGCAGGTGAGGTGTTGCGACGCAAGGCGGTCGAGCTGTTTCCGCAGGACGCTGCGCGGCGCTTCCTGAACCAGCTTCCCATCATCGAACTGCACGTCGCAGATCACCATCGCCGCGGTTCGAGTTCCCTCACCGCAGGCAGAGCGTTGCCAGGGGAGCAACCGGAGCGTCGACAGATCGGGCTTCATCGCGAAGTCCCCGAACCCGCGATCCCAGCTCGCCAGGTCGAACCCGTCGAGCGGGTCCATCTCGATGTTGACGGTAAGCAGGTAATTGCACCCGTGCGTGCCGGCGCCGCCGTCTTCACCCGTGCAGTGGTCGAGGAAGTAGTGTGCGGTGAGGCGTTTGCCGACGAGTCGGCCGTGGGTGTCGGGAAAGACCATGACGACGGTGTCGACCTCGCCCTCGTTGACCTTCTCGCGAAGGGCCTGGAGGGAGAGCGGCGGGCGGGGGTTGGCGTTTTGGTCGGACATGGGCTTTGGCAGCTTTGGGCTGCGACGGCGCCTTGCGAAGTATGAGCAGCTTACCGACGGCCGCGGTCCTGTGCATCGGCTTTTTACGTGCGTTGGCGCCCCGGTCGGTTCCGTATTCTATTGAGCGACGGCCCCCAACGTTTTCGGGAGGAATCACATGACTCGTATCGCGACCTACGTCACCCTCACCCTCGTCCTCGTCCTCGCGCTTGGCCTCGGGCATCCGATTCACGCGCAACCCGGCACCGACCCGGCATCGCGTCCGGCGACAACGAGTCGACCGGCAGCGCTTCAACCGGCCCCGACCCCGGGTGAGGCGCTCGAGCGCGCCGCTCACGCGATGGCCCTGGGCGACGAGGCGGCGTATCGGCAGGCCGCGGTCATCCGTTCGCCGTCGAGGTTTTCCGAAATGCAGGTGCGCTCGATCTTTGCCTCGGCGCGACTGCACAAGGCCGTCCGTGAGCACAACGTGAAGGGCGAGCGCACCCGCGAGGCCGGGTTCGATCGGAATCAGACGCTGCTCGTCCCGAAGGCGCCGGGGGCGGCGGAGTGGGAGCAGGACCGTGACGCGATCCGCAAGATGGAGTGGAAGATCGATGGCGACGTCGCGCGGCCGGCGACCAATGCGTCATGGCTTGAGGGGAGTTCGAGCGGCAGGATCTCGATCGAGCGCGTCGAAGGCGGCTGGGTCGTGATCCTTGCGGATCCGATCGATGCCGCGCCCGCGGAGCACCTCCAGCCGTTCACCGACAGCGCCGCCGCCGCGGCTCGCGCCGCGGACGCGACGACGAAGCAGGTCGAGGCTGGAAAGCTGCACACCATTTCCGAAGTGAATGACTTCTTTGACGCTGAAAGGAACAAGGAGCCGCAGAAGGCGAGTTAGCCGTCGCATGTCACGGCGCACGGTGGGCGTCGCCCCGCGGTTCGCCGCGGGAAGAAGCTTCTCCAGGTTTCCAATCGTGCGCGAATATCGTGACAAACGCGCAAAAGGACTTACGAGAATCCGGACAGAGCCAAGATTCTTTTGGTGCGATTTTCGGGCGTTTCCTGGCGATTCGCGAAATGAGGTGCGCGGTTGTCACGACAATCGCGCACGATTCAACCGTGGTCGAGCGCTTCGTCCGCGCCGCGCGCGATGGTTAGGAATGACGCGAGCGCCGCATGGCGCAGCACGGCGCCGCAATATTTTTTCGCGGGCGACGTCGCCTGACGGTAAGGCTCGGCAGGACAACGAGCTGCGGTGCGAGACGAGCAGCGCGTGCGGAAAGATGCGGCGCGCGGCGGTCGCGAAGAC
>JBAUGM010000339.1:0-1863 GCA_049679725.1 Tepidisphaeraceae bacterium | reverse complement strand
GCCGCCACCCGATGTCGTCATCGACGCCAAGCCCGTCGCGCGCGACACGCGCCTCGTCCAGGCCGGCGATTCGAACCACTGGCGCAGCCTCACCGTCGGCGCGAACGGTCCGGCGACGTTCAAGCAGACCGGCGGCTCGACCCGCATCGACAACGACCTCACCATCGCCCGCAACAAGGACTCCACCGGCAGGGTCGAGCTCTCCGGCGGCACGATGTCCACCGGCGGGAACCAGTACGTCGGCAAGGGCGGCAAGGGCGAGTTCGTGCAGAGCGGCGGCGCCAACGTCATCGACGGCTCGCTCTTCGTCGGCTACGCGGGCCGCGGCTCTTACACCATCACCCGCGGCACGCTCACCGGCGACAAGATCGTCGTCGCCACCACCGGCGACGGAAACTTCACCCAAGGCCTCGACGCGGCGGAGCGCGCAAACCTCGCGGCGTCGGGCGCGATTGACGGCCTCGCGGTCGCGGTCCGCAGCAATTTCAACGCCGTCACCGTCGCCGACAAACAGGGCAGCCACGGCGAGGTCGTCCTCAACTTCGGCGATTTCTCCTCCCCCAGCCAGACCGTCGGCCGCGCCGGCGCCGGCTCGGTCCTTCAAGAGGGCGGCACCAACACCGCCACCACCCTCTGGCTCGGCACCACCTACCAGTCCATCGGCAGCTACGTCCTCAACGATGGCGTGCTCAAGCTCGACCCCAGCGCCACGATCGACGGCGACCCCGGCATCACCGTCGGCGGCGCGGGCTCCGGCTCGTTCCGCATGGGCAACGCCAACCGCGCCGCAAAGATCATCGAATCGCAGGCGGGCACGAACCTCGCCGTCCGCGCCAAGGAGTCCGGCTCTGGCTTGTTCCGCGGGTGGGGCTCGGTCGGGCTGACCGGCCTGGTCGTGAACAACGGCCGCATCGTCGCCGACGGCTACGGCAACGACCGCGCACTGGACTTGTCCACCGCCAAGGGCGTCACCAACACGATCGAGAACCCGATCGTCGCCGGCGCCAACGGCTGGTACGCCCGCGACGGCGGCGCCGTCGTCCTCCCATCGGTCAACGTCATCCCCGGATCCAACGCCTACTCGTGGGGCGAGGACCCCAACGACGCGCTGCCGGACCTGGTCAACTCCGTTCGCCTCTACGTCCGCGACGCCGAGACGCCGGGCGAAATCGACATCTCGCTCCTCTCCCTCGACCGCACCGACATCCCCGCGCTCCCCAGCGGCCACCACTTCATCGGCGTCTGGCGCTTCGACGCGCACGACCTCGACTTCACCGGCGTGGACCTCGCCATCCGCTACGACGACGCGATGGCGCAGGACCAGGGGCTGAGCGAAGCGATCCTCAAGCTCTGGAAGTACGAGAACGGCGACTGGGTCCGCATCAACGACGACTCGTTCCGCCGCTACACCGCGCTGAACGTCCTCTCCGGCTACGCCGGCCCCGACCTCACCTACTTCGCCGTCTCCGCGCCCGAGCCGACCAGCTTGGGCGGCCTGATCCTCGGCGGCTGGATGCTCCTCCGCCGCCGCCGTTAGACTAGAGCCCTTCGCCTGGCCGCGCGTCAGGTTCAACGTATCTTGCGCGACAGAAAATAGGTGACTGTCCCTATTTTACCTGCGCGACAGAAAATAGGTGACTGTCCCTATTTTACGGGCCCCGCCAAAATAGGGACAGTCACCTATTTTGCCTCGCCAAGATGCGGACATCAAATCGGGACAGTCACCTATTTGCTTCGCCCGCGTCTCGTCCTACGCGCGCTTCTTGGGTCTTGCCGGCCGACCGCGGGGCAGCGAGCGGAGGCGGCGGCCCAGCGCGCGTTCGAGCTTGTTGAGCATCGAGTCGCTGGCGAGCGGTCGGCCGG
>JBAUGM010000338.1:0-3980 GCA_049679725.1 Tepidisphaeraceae bacterium | reverse complement strand
GTCGAAAGTTCGCCGGTTGCCTTGTCCTGTTCCCCCGTGGCCGTCGCGAGGGCCGCGGTGGCGCTGGCGACCGACTGGCTCGCGCCCTGGGCCGCTTGCTTCGCCGCGGCGAGTTCTGCGTTCGCCTTCGTCTCCGCCTCGCGCGCACGGGCGAGTTCCGCGGCCAGTTTGTCATGCGGAGGCTTCGCATCGGCGACTTTTCTTTCCGCCAGCGCGATGCGCGTCGCCAGCGTTGGCGGGTTCACGTCCAGCTCGCCGGCCTTCTTCCCGTCGGCGGCGGTGAGGACGCGGATCTCGCCCGTCCAGTCGCCGGCCACCGCGAGCGTGCCATCCTCGTTGAACGCGGCGCGGAGGACGATGTCCTTGAACGGCTCGGATTCCTTGATCGGCGAGCCGTCCGCCGTCCACAGCTTCACTTTCCGGTCGCGCCCGCTGGAGACAAGCCGGCCGTCGTGCGCGAACGCGAGCGACAGCACGCCGCCGGGGTGCGCGCCTTTGATCTCCTTGATCTGCTTGCCGGCGTACATATCCCACAAGCGGATGGAGCCGTCTTCGCTGGCGCTGGCGAGGACGTTGGAGTCGCCGCGGTAGGCGAGTTCGGTGATCGCCTGCTTGTGGCCGGGCAGCGTGTAGAAGGAAAGGCCGCTCTTCGCTTCCCAGACGTGCAGGTTGCCGGCGCGATCCCCTGTGGCGAGCAGCACCGCGTCGGGGCTGTACGCGACGGCGGTGACCCAGTCGGTGTGCTTCTTGATCTGCTTGACGGCAGCGCCGGTGGCGACGTTGAACACCTTCACGATGCGGCTCGGCCCGCCCAGCGCGACGAGCGACTGATCGCTGCTGATGTCGGCGGCGAGGACGGCGTCGAACTCTTCGCCGAGCTCGGTGATTCGGTTGCCGGTCGTGATGTCGTAGAGCGCGACCTTGCCGGATGTCGCGCCTTCGCCGCCGCCGACGAGGAGGAGTTTGCCGGACCGCGCGAAGCGAAGGACGTTGGGCAGCCCTTCGGGGAAGGGGAGGACGCCGAGGAGGTCTTGCGATTGTGGATTGTAAAGCAGGACCTGTTTCTGTCCGCCGACGGCGATGAGCGGCGCCCACGGGCTACTCGCGATGGCGGTGATCGCGCCGGCGCGGGCGGTGTGCACGACCGGCTCGAGCAGCAGGTCGGCGGGCATCGGCGGGGGGCCATCGGGTTTGCCGGCGGCGTTGACGGCGACGGTCAGGTCGAGCTTCGGCTTGTTCGACGCCATGGCCGTGCTGCCCGCGTTATCAAGCACGCCGCCGGCAATCCAGGCCTTGATGGTGTTGAGGTCTTTCTCGGGGAGCTTGCCGCCCTTGGGGGGCATCTGCGGCTCTTCCGCGTGCGTGATGAGGCGGTAGAGCAGGCTGCCCTCGGGGCTGAGCGGTTCGATCGCCTTGCCGCTCCCGCCGCCCGCCATCGCGCCGGCGTAGGTGGAGAGGTCAAGGTCGGCCTTTTTCTTGTCGGCGTTGTGACAGTTGAGGCAACTGTTGCGGAGGATCGGGAGGATGTGGTCCTGGTAGGTGACCTTCTCCTGCGCGAACAAGGTGCGCGCGGCGAGTAGGGCGGCGAGGGCGATGGATGATGGGACGGCGACTCTCATTCTCACTCCAACTCGCACTCACCGAACACGTCATCCTGAGGTACTCCGAAGGATCTCGCGTCCATCGCAGCCGAGATCCTTCGGAGTACCTCAGGATGACGTTCGCAACGACCCGCGTGCGTGCGCGATCAGTGCGCGAACATGAACTCCTGGCTGTTCAGCAGCGCCCAGAACAGATCGGTCAGCACGGGGGCCGGGTCTTTTTCGTCCTTGAGCTGGGCGACGATCATCGCCGTTTCCTCCGCCGACGGCTTGCGCGTGAAGCAGCGGACGTAGAGCTCCTCGATGACCTGCTCGGGCGTGCGCTTGTCCGCGAGCAAGCGCTTCACGACGCCGCCGGTCTCGACCTTCTCCGCGACCGATCGCCCGTTGAGCAGGTGCAGCGCCTGCGAGAGGTTCGGCTCCATCTTCACCTCGCACGAGCAGACCGTCTCGCGGCTGGCCCGGCCGAAGGTGCGAAGGAAGTAGTTGCTCGTCTCCCCGTCAGCGATCTGCACGGCGCGCGCCCCGAGCGGCAATCCCTTGAACTTCTCCTTCGCCTCCGTCACCTGGCTGATGCAGTCAAGCAGCACCTCGGCGCGGATGCGACGGATCGGCCCCTTGGCGAAGTTGAGATCGTCGCCGGCGTTCGTGGAGTTCGGCCGCGTCGAGAGCTGGTACGTGCGCGAGAGGCAGATGTCGTGGACGAGCTTCTTGAAGTCGAAGTTGTACGCCGTGAAGCGCTTCGCCAGCTCGTCGAGCAGTTCTGGGTTGCTCGCGGGGTTGCTGATGCGCACGTCGTCGACCGGCTCGATGATGCCCTTGCCGAGGAAGTGGGCCCACACGAGGTTCGACAGGTTGCGCGCGAAGTAGGGATTCTGTGGCGACGCGAGCCAGTCGGCGAGGACCTGGCGGCGGTCCTTGCCCTTGGTGTCCGGCGCGTCGCCGCCGAGGAATTTTGGCGGCACCGGCTTCTTCGTGACCGGGTGATTCACCTCGCCGCCGCCGGCGTTGAAGATGATCAGCTCGCGCTGGTCCTCGCCCTGTTTGCGGCCCACCTGGCTGAAGAACGACGCGAACCCGTAGTAATCGTTCATCGTCCAGCGGTCGAACGGGTGGTTGTGGCACTGCGTGCACTGGATGCGCATGCCCATGAACACCTGGGCGGTGTTCTCCGCGAGTTTCAGCGTCCCCTTCTCGACCTGGTAGTAGTTGGTGGCCGCGTTCTTGAACGTCCCCCCGTCGGCGGCGATGAGCTGGCGCACCACCTTGTCGATCGGCACGTTGTCGGCCAACTGCTTTTGCAGCCAGTTGTAGTACAGGACCGCCGACTTGTAGCTCACGATGTTCTCGACCGAGCGGATCTGGAGCAGCTCGGCGAACTTCATCACCCACAGCTCGACGAACTCCTTTCGGCCGAGCAGCTCCTCGACGAGCAGTTCGCGCTTCTTCTCCTCGGTCGACGCGACGAACTTCGCGTGCTCTTCCGGCGTCGGCAGCAAGCCGACGATGTCAACATACGCCCGGCGGAGGAACGTCTGGTCGTCGCACAGCTCCGACGGCTCGATCCGCAGCTTCTTCAGCTTCGCGTTGACCAGCGTGTCGACGTAGTTGTTCTCCGGCACGGCCGGCCAGGTGAACGTCTGTCCCTTGGGGACGACGATGACTTGCGCGCCGACGGTGAACGTCGCGAAGCGCGCCATGACGAACGCCTCGCCGCGGTTGGCGGGGGTGACGAGGCCGTCAGCGGAGATGGTGGCGCTGTTGTCGTTGTTGCTCTGGAAGATGACGAGGTTCGAGACGTCGCGCTCGGCGCCATCGGAGTATTTCGCCTTCGCGGAGAACTGCTGCGGCGCGTCACCGGTTTCGAGCAACGCCTGCTTGGGGAGGATTTCGAGCGAGATGGGTTCGGGCGTCTCCTTCGGATCGGGCTTGGCGCCTTCTTCGAGCCAGCGCAGGAGGGTCTTGTAGTAAACGCTGTCCTTCTCGAAGCGCTTCCCGCCCGTATGCGGGGCGTCGCCGACGGTTTTCTTCAGCAGCAAGCTTTCCGCCGGCTGGGCGAGGTTGATGCGGCGGGTGGCGATCTCGCGCGTGATGGCGCGGTAGTCGCCATCGGGGTCGTAGCCGAAGAGTGAAAGGTGGAACCCATCCTGCCCGCGCGCCGAGCCGTGGCAGGCGCCGGCGTTGCAGCCGGCGCGCATGAAGACGGGCATGACGTCGTTCTTGAAGCTGACGCGGTCGGGGTTGGCCGGGGCGGTGGTGGGGGCGGCCGTTGGTGCAGCAGATGCGATCGACGCAACCAGGCACACGAGCAACGAAGCGCTTGCCCGGAGCGCAAACCTCACTCCCTCTCCCCGGTACCCCGGGGAGAGGGCAGGGGAG
>JBAUGM010000337.1:0-3506 GCA_049679725.1 Tepidisphaeraceae bacterium | reverse complement strand
GTGCCGGAATGGACGGTGGTCGCGGGCAACCCGGCCAAGCCCGTGCGCGAGCGGCAGCTCGCCGAAACCCATGCTTCGCCCGCAGCGGGATAGATGGGAACGAGGCTGAAATTGACGACATCTATGGCGGAACGGGCACCGATCACCATCTTCGTCACGACGAAGAACGAGGAGTTGAACCTCCCCTTCGCGCTGGCCAGCGTGGCCGGGTGGGTCAGGGAGATCTTCGTCCTCGATTCCGGCTCGACCGACCGCACGCGCGAGATCGCCGAGAGCTACGGCGCCACGTTCCTGTTCCAGCCTTGGCTGGGATACGCGGGGCAGAAGAACTGGGGCTTGGACAACCTGCCGATAACCGCTCCGTGGGTGTTCATCCTGGATGCCGATGAGGTCATCACGCCGGCGTTGCGCGACGAGCTGACGCGCATCGCGACGGAGGATAAGTGCGAGGAGAACGGGTTCTTCGTCAACCGGTTCTTCGTGTTCCTGAACAAGCGAATCCGCCACTGCGGGTACTACCCGAGTTGGAACTGCCGGTTCTTCCGCCGCGGCAAGGCACGGTACGAGAACCGGGACGTGCACGAGCACATGATCGTGGAGGGAAAGACGGGTTACCTTCGCCACGAAATGGAGCACAACGACCGGCGCGGGGTCGAGTTCTACATCGAAAAACACAACCGTTACAGCACGCTCGAAGCCCGCGAGATGCACAAGGTCATGAACCGCACGAGCACGGAAGTGTCCCTGTCGTTCTGGGGCGGGCCGCAAGCCCGGCGGCGGTGGATCAAGCACGTAATCTGGCCCCGCCTGCCGGCGCGGTGGCTGTTTCGTTGGCTGTACATGTACGTGCTGCGCCTCGGTTTTCTTGACGGCAAGACCGGTTTTCACTTCTGCCTCTTCCTGGCAGCGTACGAGCACCAGATTTCGCTGAAGTTGCACGAGTTGCGGCTTGACGCGAAGAAGGCGAGCGTGCCGCAGGCAGACAACGCGCCGGCGAGCGGGTCGCCCGCGGCGCACTGACACCTGCGCGCACGCGACACGAACGATGACCGCACGCCCTTGCCGATTGCTCATCGCCATCATCGACCTTGACGGGGGCGCCGGCGCCTTCTGCCGAACGCTGGCCACCGCGCTGAAGCGATCCTTCCCCGGCGAGTTCACGATCTCGCTGCTCACCTGCCGACAGCGCGGCCTGCTACACGCCGACCGCACCCTCTTCGACCGCATCCGCGTCCTTCGCAGCGACGTGCACACCGACGGCCGCCGCTACTACGAAACCATCATGCACACGATGTGGATGCGGAATGCGATCGGGCGGATCGGGACGGACGTGATCCTCACCGTTGGCACGTATACCAACCTCATCGTCCCGTTTGCGTCGCCCGACCGCCCGACGATCCTCACCGTTCACTCGAACACCACGGCTCTGCTAAGCGACTCTCGGTTCGGCGGCGTGATCCGGCAATTGATCCGGTGGCGGTTCCCGCGCAGCCCGGTGATCGGCCCGTCGACCGGCGTCGCGCGCGACCTGCAAGTACACTTCGGCGTCCGCCGGGCCGAGGTGATTCCGCACGGGGTGGACGCCGAACGCATCCGCGCGCTGGCGGCGCGACGGGTAGACGATGTGCCCGTCTCAGCCCCCTACCTCGTCACCTGCGGCCGGCTGACGGCGGCGAAGGATTACCCGACGCTGCTCCGCGCGTACGCCGTCGCGCGGAAGCGCGGGCTGGCCGAGCCGCTCGTGCTCGTGGGCGACGGCGAGGAGCGGGCGGCGCTGGAATCGCTTACGCGCGAGCTCGGCATCGCCAACCATGTGCACTTCCTCGGCCACCGCGATAACCCATACCCTTACATGGCCAGGGCGAAGCTTTTCGTGCTCTCGTCGGCGTGGGAAGGCTTCGGACTGGTCCTGATTGAAGCGATGGCGCTGGGATTGCCGTGTCTCTCCACCGATTGCCCGAGTGGCCCCGGCGAGATCCTGGGCGGCGGCGAGTTCGGGCGACTCGTTCGGCCGCGCGACGTCGAGGCGTTGGCGGGTGCGATGTTCGAGTTCGCCACCTCGCCGGTCGAACTCGAACACTTCGCTCGCCAATCCGCACAGCGGGTCCAGGACTACAGCCTCGAGCGGATGGCTCGTCGCTACCGCGATCACTTCAACCGTATCCGCCAGTCTTCCATCACCGGTGGCTGGCTTCCTCGAGAATAGCTGCGATCCGCGCGCACGCGATCTCACGATCGTAATGTCGATCGAACGCCTCGCGCGCGCGACGGCCCAAGGCGTCGGATGATTCGGGGTCGGCGGACAGGCGTTCGATCGTTGTCGCAAGCTTTTGCGCGTCGCCGTTGGGGACGACGACGCCCGCGGCGTGCTCCGTCAGGATGCGGGAACACTCGGCATCCGCCGGTCCCACCATGATCGTCGGTTTGGCGACGGCCATGATGCCGAAGAGTTTGCTCGGCACCACCAACCCGACGAACGGCGGGAGTTGGCTGACGAGGTGCACGTCGGCGAGGTTCAGCGACTGGTTCAGCAGCTCGCGCGGCTGGTACGGGAGGATGCGGACGTGCGGCCAGCGGGCGCGCGTCGCCTGTTCACGAAGCTGGCCGAGCCCTTTGCCGCCGCCGATGAAGAGCCAGCGGAGGCGGTCGTTGCCGGCGGTGAGGTCGATCGCGCCAACGATCGTCTGCACGTCATGGGCGATGCCCAGGTTGCCGGAGTAGACGACGTTGAACGTGTCGCGGACGCCAAGCTCGGCGGCGAGGGGATTGTCGCTCTTCTCGATCGGGTAGAGCTCGCGGCCGTCGGCCCAGGGGGGGACGACGTGGATGCGCTCGGGCCGGACGTGCCGGCGGTAGCGGGCGAGGATGCGCTCGCGCATGTCGCGGCCGAGGGCGATGATCGCATCGGCGGCGCCGAGCGTTTGAGCGGTGACGCGACCGAACGCGCGGTCGGGGAGGCCGCCGGCGCGGAGCACGCCGGAGGCGACGGCGGCGTCGGGGTAGAGGTCCATCACGTGGTAGACGAAGCGCGGCGCGCGGCCGCCATCCGTCCGGCGGAACTGCTTCTGGAGCATCGCCAGCGCGGCAATCATCGGCGGACTCGTGAGCGCGAGGATCACCTCGGGGGCGGGGAGCTGTTGGAGCTTCAGCGCTGCGGCGGCGTAGAAGCTGCCGAAGTCGGCGGCGCGTTTCGCCAGGCCGCCCTTCCCGTACGCGGTGCCGCCGACGCGGTGGATCTCGATGGTGCCGATGCGCTCGAACGGTTCGCCCGCCGATTGGCTCGTGCCGTACAGATGGCGGGACGTGAGGGCGGTGACGCGATGCCCGCCGGCTGCGAGGTGCTGGGCGAGGTCCCACATGTGCTGTGCGGTGGCGGCGACGTCGGGGTAGAAGGTTTGGTTGAGGATCAGGACGTGCATGTGCGGGTCTGCGCGCGAAGCTAACCCGGCCCCGCACCCGCGGCAAGCGCGAGGCGGTATGGCGAAACACGCGGGAAAGTCTTCCGC
>JBAUGM010000336.1:0-4327 GCA_049679725.1 Tepidisphaeraceae bacterium | reverse complement strand
GCGGAAGAGGCGACGCAGGCGTCGCAACTACAGGAGTACCGGGCGAGGGGGTAAGAGGACGAACCTGATGACCGACCCGCTGCACAACATCACCCGCCGGCACTTCTTCAAGAACTGCGCCGTCGGCGTCGGCTCGATCGCACTGGCGTCGTTGCTCCAGGACGCCGCCTACGGCGCCACCGCGCAAGCCACGCCATCGCAAATCCGCGGCTTTCACCTCAAGCCCCGCGCGAAGAACGTCATCTACCTCTTCATGGCCGGCGGACCGAGCCAGCTCGAGCTGTTCGACTACAAGCCGAAGCTCGTCGAGCTGAACGGCAAGCCCATCCCCGACTCGATGATCGCCGGCAAGCGCTTCGCGTTCATGGACAGTTCGTTCAAGGACCGCAGCACCCTGCTCGGCTCGCGCCGGCAGTTCGCGCAGCACGGCAAGCACGGGGCGTGGGTGTCCGAGCTGTTCCCCTATCAATCGAAGATCGTCGACGACATCGCCATCGTGAAAACCGTCGCCACCGACGTATTCAACCACGCGCCGGCGAAGCTTTTCATGAACACCGGCTCCAGCCAGTTCGGCCGGCCGAGCATGGGATCGTGGGTAACGTACGGCATCGGCTCGGAATCGAAGGATCTGCCCGGCTTCGTCGTCCTCCAGTCCGGCTCGCGGGGCCCCCGCGGCGGGGCGGTCAACTGGGGCGCCGGCTTCCTTCCCACCGTCTACCAGGGCGTCCCGTTCCGCTCAGCCGGCGACCCGATCGTCAACCTCTCCACGCCCGCCGGCGTCTCACAAGAGCACCAGCGCGACACGATCGACGCCGTCAACGCCCTCAATACGAAGCGCTTCGGAGCAACCGGCGACGCGGAGATCCAGACGCGCATCAGCCAGTACGAAATGGCCTACAGGATGCAGAGCAGCGCGCCCGAACTGTGCGACCTGACCGGCGAGCCGCAGGAGATCCTCGACCTCTACGGCGCCGACAAGTCCAAACCCAGCTTCGCCAACAACTGTCTCCTCGCCCGGCGGCTGATCGAGCGCGGCGTGCGCTTCGTCCAGCTCTACCATACGAACTGGGACAGCCACGGCGGCCCCGGCGAAACGCTCGAAAAGGACTTCGAAGCCCGCTGCAAGGAAGTCGATCAGGCCAGCGCCGCCCTCGTCATCGACCTCAAACAACGCGGCCTGCTCGACGACACCCTCGTCATCTGGGGCGGCGAGTTCGGCCGAACCCCCATGGGCGAAAACCGCACGAGCACCGGCCGAAACCACCACATCGAGTCCGGCACGATGTGGTTCGCCGGCGGCGGGACGAAACCGGGCATCGTATTGGGTGAGACGGACGAGTTAGGCTTCGCCGCCGTCGAGGACCGCTGCCACGTCCACGACATCCACGCGACGATTCTGCACCTGCTGGGGATCGAGCACACGAAGTTGACGTACCGGTTCCAAGGGCGGGATTTCAGGCTGACGGACGTGCACGGGAACCTGATTCCGAAGCTACTGGCGTAGTCGTCGGTGACTGCAAGCGTTACAGGGGAATCGCCCGTAAGGCCGCCGAAAGTAAACTCCACGGACTCTGGGCGAGCGATTGTCTTCACTCGCCCGATTTAGTCTCTCTTCGGCCTCCGTAGACGGCGTCGTATCGACGGATTCCCAAGTTGTGTGCGTTCGAACTCTGCGCGTCGATGCGATTCCTCATCTTCTCGGTTCCTTTTCCATCGCCGGTACTTCCGCCCCTCAAACCACCACGCGATTCCAACAAGCATCAATGGTGACAGCACAACCGTGATCAACAACACTCCGCCCCAGCCGACCATCAGCGCGGTGGGGATGAACACAATCATGCTGACGGCGAAGCACCCGATGCCCAGCGGCACATCGAGGAGGCCGGGACCATTGCGTCGATATCTCATACTCGTCTCACGAATCGCTAGCGTGTTGCGATAGAGGTGTAGTGGAAGGCCCAAGGCGTAGGGCGATTAACGAGGTGGTGCCCGATCGCCAGCCGATGCCTAATCCTTCTGCTTCGCCGTCCCCAGCTCCTTCGCGATCTCGCTCTCCAGTTCGTCGAGCTTGCTCAGTTCCGCCTTCTCGCTGGCGATCACCTCGGCGTTGATCATGCGGTCGATCTCGTCGTCGGTCACGAGATCTTCGCGCGTCCCCGAACTGCTCATCGAGCCGCTCATCGCCGACTGCTCCATCGAGTCGAGGAAGACCTCCATCCGCTCTTCCATGCTGCCGGCCTGCGCGACGGCCCTTTCCCACTGGGCCTGCGTCTTGGTCAGGTCCATCTCGCCGAACGTCCGGCCGATCTCGCGGGCCATCAGGGTCATGCTCTGTGCGAACTGCTGGCTCGCCGCGGCCTGTTGCTGGATGAGCATCGCGTTCTTGATGGCCAGCAACTGGCGCTCGAGCATCTTCTTCACCGCGGCCGTTTTTTTGAGCGCGTTGCGGATGAACTGGTACTGCCCCTCGTCGCCGATCTGCTTGGCCCGGCGGGCGTTCTTGAGAAAATCGTCGGCGAACTTCTCCTGCTGGCGAATCGACCGCTCGATCGCCCGCATCCCGCCGCGGATCTTCATCTCGCGCTCGATGCGACGCTCGTCTTTGCTCTTGAACAAGCCCATTGGTTCAGCCCTTCAGCGCGTGGATGCGCAGACACAGTCCGATGAGCAGGCCGCCCAGCCACATGAGAAACGACGCGTCGCCGGAGCGGTCCATTGCAACTCCGATGCCCGCGAGGACGAACCCCAACCCCAACGCGAACCCAATCTGCCGCCAGCCACCCAGCCGGATGATGAGCTGCACGACGGCGGGCAACAATTCGGCAGAGCTCGTGCGGACGGCCCGCCAACCGTCCGCGGCGCCGGCACGGACGGTCGAGGAGAACCGGCGCCACGTGTCGCCCCTCCTGCCGCCGTGACCATAGCCGAGCGGCACGGCCGGCGTCGGCTCCTTCACCGCCGCGGGGTTGATCACGACGCGTTCACCCATCGTTCGTCCGTCAGAATGCCGTCAACGTCGTCGCACGCGATCGACCATCCGCGCGATCGCCGCGCACGGCAACAGGATCAGGTACATCATCCACTCCGCGGCGTTCTTGCGGTGCAGCAGGTTCGGCATCTCACTGCTCCCCATCCGCCGACGCGCTGCGGCGGCGGACGGCGCGGTCGGCTTCGGCGAAACCGTCGTCTTCCTTCATCCCGCCACGGTCCATTTCGGTCCAGATGTTCATCAATTCCTGACCGGCCTGGGACAGGCCGGCTCCCTCCATCGCGTCCTTATCGGACTGCGTGCCCAGATCGAGGAGCGTGTTCAGGCGGTCCTGGTACACGTCCTGCGTCACCGCGTCATCCTCGATCCAGCCGCTGATCTTCGCGACGTCCTTGTCCGTCAGGTTCAGCCGCCCCAGCGCCCGACCCTTCGCGCTGTTCTCCTTCACCATGCGCAGTCGGCTGACGGTGAGCAGCTCCTTGCTCCGCAGGTTCAGCTCGCGCGCGTTCATGAGCTGCTGCTGCGTCTTGAGCTCGAAATCCTGCGCCAGGGCCTTGCGCAGCTCGGGCGCCTTCTGCGCCGCCCCCTGCTGGAATATCTTCTGCTTGTCGGTCGTGATCTGCTCGATCTGCTTGAACAGCCTGTCGCGCTGCTTCGTGAGCAGGATCTCCTCCTTGCGCAGCTCCTGCGGCGTGAGCTGGCTGAGGGTCTTCGTCTTGCCGAATAGCTTGTCGATAAGGGCCATGCGTGCCGTTCTACGCGACCTTTGCGTCTACATAGTCGACCCGCGCACGTGGCTTCGGCGGTTTCTCACCCCGCGAAAGCATGTCGTCAACGTGCAGGGCGATGCCTTCGCGGATCAGCTTCTTCACGGCGGGAAGAGATTTGGCGACCGCAACGCAACCGGGAAGGTCGGGGACGGACGCGCCATGGCTGCTTCCCTCGCGTTCGAAGACGACGAGATAACGGTACGCCATCGTTGCTCCTATCGAAATCCAGCCTGCCGCAGGACGCTGTTGAGCGTGCCCTTGGGCATATCGACGCCAAGCTTCCCGCTAATCGTAACCGTTCCGGGCTTGCGCGGATGATGATACTGCCTGTGATCGCCCTTCGTCCGCACGTGAAACCACCCGTCGGCCTCGATCCGGCGGATGACTTCGCGAACCTTCACCCCGCCTCCGGCTCGCTTCGCCGCGGTTCGGGGCGGGTGGTCGATTGAGCCGGCGGCTGCGTCGCGCGCTCTGACGACGTACGCTCGGCGCTAGACGCTCCACCGCTCGCGGCCGCCACGCTGCTCGGCGCCGCCGCCGCTTTCAGCTCATCGTACAGCGCCTGCTC
>JBAUGM010000335.1:0-4545 GCA_049679725.1 Tepidisphaeraceae bacterium | reverse complement strand
CGAACGGCGCGGCCCGGCGCTGGCGCTCTGGACCGCCGTGACCAAGACTTCTTCCGCGCCGGTGTGACCAACCCACCTTCAGTTCAGTGCCACCACACTAGCTCCGGCCACGGGTAGCTGCCGGGTTTGACGATGACGTGCGGGGCGGCGGCGTCCTGCGGTTCGAGTTGCACCACGCCGCCGTCAAGCTCACCGCGGACGGTGAAGTCGCTCCAGCCGAGGCGGCGGCAGATCGCCGACGCAGTGGCGCCGCCGGCGAGCAGCAGGTTCCCCAGCGAGTGGCGGTTGATCAGCATCTCGACCGCCTCGGCCAGCGCGCGTTGCAGGTGAGTCGGATCGCCGACCTCGATCTGCATCGGCCGGCCGATCGTCATGAGGCAGCGCGACGCGCGCGATAGCGCATCCCCGATGACGCCAACCCACTCCGCCAGCGCCTGCGCATGCAGCTCCGGCGAATCACGGAACACATCATTCGGCATCGGCGTAACCGGCATGTTCTCGCGGCGCGCACGGTCCAGCAGGCCGGCGCTGTAGGCGCTGGCACTGCCGTCAACGAACAGCGTCGTGCCCTCGCGGAGCCGGTCGATCGCGTGCCGCGCGACGCCGAGCCCGCGCGATTCCAGCACCGCCTGGAAGAACTCCGCGCCGCCCGCGGGGAGCGCCTCGTCCTTCGTATGCGCCGCCCAGCCGCGCAGGTCTTCCGCACTTATGCCCGCGCCGATCGTGATGCCGGCGCGCGGGAGGTATCCGCCCGCAGCCACACACTGCGTCGGCTTGCGCGGCGAGTCGCCGAGCAGATCGAGGGCGATCCCCGAGCGGGCGGGGTGCTCCGGATCGCTCGCGAAGGCGGTGGCGTTGAGCGGGACGTCGTCGATGTAGTACAGGCCGTCGACGATCACGCGCGCGCGGGATGGATTCTGCGGGACGAGCAGGGCGGCGCGGGCGCCCAGCGCTGTCATGAGCGCGTCGAGCTCCGCCGCGACGGGCCCGCGGAGAACGGAGTCGGTTTTCTTGTAGATCAGGTCGAACGATGCGGGGTTGATGCCCTCGAGGCACCGCGTCACGGCGCGGGCCGCGTCGTCGGGCGGGAGTGAGCGGGAATCCGTATCGATGACGGTGAGCCCCGGCGCGAAGTGCTTCGGCCGCTCGCGCACAAGCCGCGCCGGCAGGCCGTAGCGATGACCGATGCCCGCGATCTCGGCGGCGCCGGAAAGGTCGTCGGCGATGACGAGGGCTTTTCGCATTCGACTCTTACCCCCTCGCCCGGTACTCCGGGAGAGGGTGGGGTGAGGGTGATTTCGAACGTCGAGCGCACCTGGCAACCGAAATCACCCTCATCCTAACCTTCTCCCGGAGTACATTTCGACTGCGCTCAATGCAGGCCGGGAGAAGGGATCAGACATTGATTCGCCGCCAGTCGCGCGGCGTACTCGATGGCGTCGAGCAGGCTCGCGTCGCTGGCCGTGCCTTTGCCCGCCTGGTCGAACGCGGTGCCGTGGTCGACGCTCGTGCGGATGATGGGCAGGCCGAGCGAAACGTTGATGCCGTTCACGCTCGTCCAGCGCTCGGTCGCGGCGTCGTACTTGAACCCCTTGCACTTGACCGGGATGTGACCCTGGTCGTGGTACATCGCGACGCAGATGTCGTACGCGCCGTTGACCGCCTTGGCGAAGAACGTGTCGGGCGGCTGGGGGCCGTGGACGTCGATACCCTTCGCCCGGGCCGCTTCGCAGGCGGGGATGATGTGCTCGCGCTCCTCGGAGCCGAACAGTCCGCCGTCGCTGGCGTGGGGGTTGAGCCCGGCGACGCCAACCTTCGGCCGGGCGATGCCGAGCCGGCGGCAGGCTTCGTGGCCGAGCTCGATCACCTTCAGCACGCGCTGCCGCGTGACCGCATCGCACGCCTGGCGCAGCGAAACGTGCGTGGAGACGTGCACGACGCGCAGGTTCCCCGCCGCGAGCATCATCGTGAAGTCGCTCGTGCCGGTGAAGTGGGCGAAGATCTCCGTGTGACCGGGAAAGTGATGGCCGGCGGCGACCAGCGCTTCCTTGTGAATCGGCGCGGTGACGGTCGCGGCGATCTTCCCCGACTTCGCCAGCTCGATCATGTGCCGCACCGCTTCGAACGCCGCGTGGCCGGCCATGGCGGAGACTGTGCCGAGCTGGAGTCGCTTGATGTCGACGTTCTTCAGGTCGTAGACGTCGATCGTGTTGCGGTCGAAGCGGGCCTCGACGACGTCGGAGATGGATCGAACGCTGAGGGAACCGCCAGCGAAGCCGGTGGCTTTCGTCATCACGCTCGCATCGCCGATGACGAGAGGGCGGCACAGGCCGTGAACCTGATCGCGCGCCAGGGCGGAGGCGATGATCTCCGGACCAATGCCCGCGGGGTCGCCCATGCTGATGCCAATGATGGGACGCTCTCGCGCGCTCATACGTCCCCGACGTGATCGCGCAGGGGTGGGAGCATCGTCCGCCCGCACAGGCCGCGACGTTCCATGATCGCCTTGAGCGCGGCCAGGGATTGACCGACTGTGCGGCCCTTGAGGTAGGCGGCGACGATCGTGTCGGCCTCGCGCTGGAGTCGTTCGAGATCGTCCCAGCGCTGGGCGGCGGCGGCGTCGACCATCGCCTGGTACTTGTCGCCGGCGATCTGCCCGCCGCTGGGGACGATTCCGGCGGCGCCGTGGCGGAGGCCCAGGCCGTAGGTGGCGCTGGAGCCGACGAGGACGGGGAACCCGCCGCGCCCGCCGCACCGGGTGAGCATCTCGATCACGCGCTTGCCGTCGCCGGACGAATCCTTGATGGCGACGATGTTCGGATGCTCGCGCAGCCGGTCGACGGCGTCGAGCGAGATCGAGTGGTGCGTAGTGGGCGGGATATTGTAGAGCACGAGCGGCAGCGGGATGCCGTCGGCCAGGCGCCGAAAGTACGACTCGATCTCCTCGTCGCTCAGCGCGTAGTACGACGGCAGGTGCGCGACGACCGCCTTGACGCCGAGTTGCTGATACGCCGTCGCGGCTTCGACCGACTCGCGGAAGCAGTTTCCCGCGATGCCCGCGTAGACCGTCGCACGGCCTGCGACATGCTTCACCACGGCGGCGACGGCGCGGCGTTTCTCCTCCGGGTGGATCGACGCGGACTCGCCCGTCGTGCCGAGCGGGAAGACGCCGCCGATGCGGTTGGCGATGATCGAATCGACGATGCGCCCAATCGCGGGCTCGTCGACGAATCCCGCGGGGGTGAACGGAGTGACCATCGGCACGATGACGCCGCCGTAAGCCGAACCACTGGACTTCACATCGCCCTCCTGTAAATGTCGATCGCGTCTTCGAACGTGACGTCGCGCAGGTTGCGCTCGAGCAGCCGCGTGACGGTCATCGCCGAGCGCGCCATGCGCTCGATCGCGTCCGTGGGGACGCCCAATTGTGCCATGTGCGCGGGGATGCCGCACCTGCGCGACAGCTCGCGGACCTGCTGAAGGCCGCGCTGCGCGGTCTTCGTGTCTTCCGATGCCGGCTCGGCGCCCAGCGCGCGGGCGATCGTCGCGTAACGCGCCGGCGCCGCGGGCAGGTTGAACTCGAGCACGTGTGGGAGCAGCACCGCGTTGGAGACGCCGTGCGCGACGTGGAACTCGCTGCCCAGCGGGTACGCCAGCGCGTGCACCGCGGCGGTGTTGACGGGGCCGAGGCACATCCCGCCGTAGAGGCTGCCCAGCGCGACCGCCGTGCGCGCGGCGACGTCGTTTCCGTTCTCCACTGCTGTGACGAGGTTGCGCGCGATGAGGCGGATGCCCTCCAGCGCGTACACGTCGACGATCGGGTGGGCGAAGCGGTTGGCGTAGGCTTCGATGCAGTGGGTGAGCGCGTCCATGCCTGTGGCCGCGGTCACGGCGGGTGGGACGCTGAGCGTCAGCATCGGGTCGACGTACGCGGCGTCCGGCACGAGGTGCGGGCTGATGACCGCCTTCTTCAGCGACTCGGCCTCGTCGAGGATGACCGCATTGGGCGAGACTTCGCTGCCCGTGCCGGCGGTCGTCGGGATGCACGCGAGATACGTCGACCGCCCGGTGAGCTTGCCGATGCCAAAGACGTCGCGGATGTCCTGCTTCGAGCTCAGCAGGGCGGCAATGAGTTTGGCGACGTCCATCGGGCTGCCGCCGCCGAAGCCGATGACGGCGTCGGCCTTGGCGTCGCGCGCCGCGGAGAGGGCGGTGCGGAACATGTCGATCGTCGGCTCGCGGCTGATGCGGTCGCAGATCGAGACGCTCACGCCCACGCGGCGCAAGCAATCGCATAGCGGGTCCGTCAGCGATCGCGTGAACGGCCCGGTCACGATGATGGCGCGCTTGCAGCCGCGGGCGACGAGATCGTCGGCGCAGCGGTCCACGCAGCCGGCGCCGAATGCCAGCGCGTGCGGGCTGCGCAGGACGACGACGCGGCCGGCGTCGGCGGGGTCGGATGGCTTCGCGGGGGTCATGCCACCAGCGATATACATCACCGCATCGCGCGCGGTCCAGCAGCGCCGTCCGCGCGCGCCTGTGGCG